>JAYSTV010000028.1:0-4467 GCA_043719425.1 Acidimicrobiia bacterium
CCGATTGGCATTGACATCGGCGCGCGCACGCCCGAGGAGACAGCGATTTCGATTGTGGCCGAGATCATTGCGCTGCGGACGGGTCGCGCCGTCGCGTCGCTACGCGACGGTGATGGGCCCATTCACCGTCAGTAGTGAGCGCAACTAGGCAGAAATAGGCGCGCTTAGGAAAAACGCGGCGCCGACATCATGGCGATGCTTTGCTCTTTGTGGAGTCGCTCGTCGTAGCCAATTTGGCGGAAGAGATCGCCGAGGCTGGCGTAGGTGCCGAAGTCGGCGGCAAAGGCACTGGTGAAGGGCGTGGTGTCCCACTCTGGATGCTCCTGCACGGCCAGCGCATATTCATGCTCGGCGTGGTCCTCGAAGTCAGCGTTGAGCCGGTACGAAACCGACGGGCGGGCGATGTAGAGGAACCAGCTCAGCCAGTAGTACGTGAACGCCAGGACTTGCGGAACGAGTTGGCGGCGAACAAAGCCGAGCTTGCTGCTTTCCGCTGTCAGTTCCTCGATGAGCAGGAGATGCCACTGTTCGTTGTCCTGCTCCCACCGGTTGATGCGGACGTTGTCAAAGACGCGACGGGCAAAGCCGCGCCGTCGAGCGGTGTGGGTCAGGGCCACGTAGGCCACGTTCTCCCACGCTTGATAAGGCACTCGCGCGACCAGTTCGAGCACGCGGAACTTCTCGAGCGTCCGGGCCCGTCCGTAGACGAGATCCATGGAGGCAAACAGCACCTTCGCCGGGGCGATCGGCGCTCGCCGTGGGGCGGCCAGCGTGAGCTGTTGTTCGGTCCGAAGCTCGGCCGGGGTCAGGGCTCGAATGGGGCCGAAGGGTGGCCGCTCGCCAATGGCCGCGCCGATGGGGCCGATGGGGCCGACAGGGCCAACAGGGCCAACAGGGCCGACAGGGCCGACAGGGCCAACGTGATCGATGACTGGGGATGGCGTGGTCATGGGGGATCCTCGAGGTTCTTTCCACAGGAGTTCAACGTTGGACCGGCGAGTTTGATTGCCTTCCCCGGGGAGTTTGCCCGAGACATTCGTCTCGTCGATAGGGTTTCGGCGTGCCTGTGGTCGTTGCGGTGGTGTTGTGTGCCGGTGGAGGCTCACGGTGGAAGACGTCGGCCGAGGCGGCGGGGCTGAGCGTCGCCCACAAGCTGTTGGCGCCGCTCCAGGGGTCGACGGTGGTGGAGCTGAGCGTGGGCCACGCTCTCGAAGCCGGGTTGGAGGCAACCATCGTGGTGACCGGAGCCATCGCGCTGCCATCGTCAATCGTCACGGATCCGCGCATCACGGTTGTGCACAACAAACACTGGGCCCTTGGGCAGGCCGGTTCGTTGGCCTTGGCGCTCGACCATTGCGCCTTCCTCGGGGCCGAGGCAGCCGTGTGTGGCTTGGGCGACCAACCGTTCATCGAGTCCGACGCGTGGCGTCTCGTGGCCCGAACGGCCTGCCCGACCCCGATCGCCGTGGCCACCTACGGCGGTGTTCGACGCAATCCGGTCCGGCTTGAGGCGTCGGTTTGGTCGTTGATCCCGCGAACCGGTGATGAGGGCGCACGGCCGCTGATGCGAAGCAGGCCGGAGTGGGCAACGGAAGTAGCGTGTCCAGGCAATCCAATCGACATCGACACCGTGGAGGATCTCCTGTCGTGGAGCTAAGTAACGAATTTCATGTGGGCGTCCCCATTGCTCGGGCGTGGGCGGTACTTACCGATGTCGAGACGATCGCGCCCTGCCTGCCCGGTGCGCAGCTCGAAGAGGTCGAGGGCGACGAGTACCGAGGCGGGGTCAAGATCAAGGTTGGTCCAATTACTGCGGCGTATAAGGGCAAGGCCACGTTCTTGGAGAAGGACGACGTGAACCACGTCGCCAAACTTCGCGGCGAAGGTCGTGACTCCAAGGGCCAGGGCAATGCGTCGGTCACGATCACCATGCGGCTGACCGATGTGGATGGCTCGTCGACCAAGGTCAACATCCACAACGATCTGTCGATCAGCGGCAAGGTGGCCCAGTTCGCCCGGGCCAGCGTGCTGAGTGAGGTCAGTGAGAAGTTGCTCAAGCAGTTCGTGAACTGCCTCGAACACGACGTGCTGACCCGACCCGAGGAAACGCTCAATGCGGTCGCCGATGCGTCGGCGTCGATCGACACGGCGGCCGCAAGTGCCGCGGCGGCGAGCGCTACTGAGGAGCCCGCCACCATTGCGGCGACCGAAACGCCGGCGGAAGCAACGGCCGAGCCGACGAAGCCGTCGGTTCGCAAGATTGAGTACAAGGCAGCCGAACCGGTTGATCTGCTCGACGCCGCCGGCTCACCGATCTTGAAGCGCGTTGCGCCGGTGGCAGCCGTGTTGCTCGTGTTGCTCTGGTTGCTCCGACGTCGCAAGTAGAACAGCGCCCACCCGCGTCATCGCTGCCTCATCCACGTCCGTTCTGAGCGAGCCGAGCGTAGATCGCGCCTCCATTCGCCGCCCTCTCACATGGCTCACGTTGGCCAAGTTCTTGGTGAACATGGCGCTGCGTTTGGCTTATCCGTTCAACACCGACATTTCCAGGGGCTTGGGCGTTTCGCTCGATCAAGTTGGGCGAGTCCAGGGAATCGGCGAGCTCACCGGTTTGCTCAGTGCTGGCATCGGGCATCAGCTGGACCGCGGCCTGTTCCGTCGCTGGGTCGTGATCGGGGTAGCGGCGGCCGGGTTTGGTTCGCTGGCGATCGGCACAGGAGAGCGGTTGTGGGTCTTCGGAGTCTGTTTCGCGCTGATCGCTGGCGGGGTTGCGGTCATGACGACGGCGGCGCAAACGTGGATTGGGTCGACGGTTCCTTACGCGGAGCGTGGTCGCGTGATTGGTATCTACGAGGCATCGTGGGCCGTGGCCTTGCTGGTTGGCGCTCCCATCGCTGGCGTGCTGATCGACCGGGGTTCGTGGTGGTGGCCCTTCGCCGGCATCGGGGTGATTGTGCTCGCCGTCGTGCCGTTCGTGCGGGCGTCGATGACGGACTCTTCGACGGCCTCAGCGCCGACGAATCGAGTCAAACCTCCACGGGTGCAATGGACGCGGCCGGTGTTGTTGGCCATCGCCACGTCGTCGCTACTGACCCTCGGCGCCGTCGTGGTCTTTGCCTCCTATGGAGCGTTTCTGAAAGAGAAACATGGCTTCTCCACCGCCAAAATCAGTGCGCTTACTTTAGGGCTCGGCGTCGTAGAGCTGATTGGCAGCGGGTCCATCGCCGCCTTCAGCGACCGCATCGGCAAGCGGCGTTCCGTCGCCCTAGGGTCGTCGTTGATGGCGGTGTGCGCGTTGGTCCTCATGGTTTCGGGCACTTCGACCTCTGCTGCGGCCGGGGCCATTGTCGTGTTCTTTGGCGGTTTTGAGTTTGGCTACGTGGCTCAGATTTCGGTCAACAGTGAGGTTGGCGGTGACGCCCGCGGACGGGTCATGGCGGTCAACGGGGGCATCGTGACCATCGGTCGAGCGGTCGGGGCCGCACTCGGTACCTGGCTGTATGTGCGGTCCGGGATCGTTGCCGTCACCGTCGTCTCGTTCGTTTGCGCGGTGGCTGCGGTGGCGGCCTCGATCACGACGCAGGACCACTGATGGTCGGCCAGAATGGGTCGGTGGATGCGGCGCCCGTTGACCCGGTGATTGAGGGTGTTTCTGACGACGATCTCGCCGTTGTCACTCAGTTGTTGGGGCGCACACCCAAGACGGTGTTCGACGTGGTTGTCCGTCGGCGTGACGGTGTCCCGATCGTGACCCGCAACGCGCCGTTCGAACGCGACGGCACCCCGATGCCGACCCGGTATTGGCTCCTTCCCTCGGCCCGTGCCAACGATGCGATCGGACGCCTCGAAGCTGGTGGCGGGGTGCGAGCCGTCGAAAGTGAGATCGATGCGGAGGCGATCGCGGCCGCTCACGAGTCCTATGCGCGCGAACGATCGGCCTCCATTCCGGCTGACTGGACCGGGCCCCGACCGAGCGGAGGCGTCGGCGGAACACGCGTCGGAACGAAGTGCCTCCACGCCCACTACGCCTATTTTCTTGCCGGCGGGCCCGACCCCGTTGGCCGGTGGGTCTGGGACCATCTCGCGGCGCACCAACGTGACGAACCGTGCGCCGCGATGGAAGAACGCAAATGAACGTGGCCGCGATTGACCTCGGGTCCAACTCGACCCGCTTGCTCATCATCGATGAGCACGGCAACGATGTCGCCCGCGAGGTCGTGGTGACGAAGTTGGCGGCCGGAGTCAACGCCAGTCGTCGGCTGAGCGACGAGGCAATGGAGAGAACGCTCAACAGTCTGCGCGCATATCGACTCGACCTCGACCGTTGTGGCGTGTCGCTCGATGCGCTGCGCATCATCACCACGTCGGCATCACGCGACGCGGAAAACCGCGACGAGTTCTTCGCCCGGGTTGGCGAAACGATCGGGAAGCCGCCCACGCTCCTCAGCGGCACCGAAGAGGCGACAC
>JAYSTV010000271.1:0-8210 GCA_043719425.1 Acidimicrobiia bacterium
ATGGCTTGGGCGTTGTGTGTGGCCGCCGACGTGGCCATCACCACCGGACCGGCGGCGCTCCTCGGCGAGGTCAGTGTTGAGCCCGCGGCGTCGGACACCGGTCGGGCGACATGCGACGATCGACTCGACGGTCTTGTGCAGGCCGCCCCGCCGGCCGCCCTGATTGCTTAGCGGGGTGTCGGCAGACGAGGACCGCCGATGCGGAGGTCACCGCGTCGGCGAAGGACACCGGTGCCGTCGAGGACAGCGAGCAGCGGCAGCGCATACTTGCGCGACGTGCCGAGTGCCTCCCGGATCTCCGACACGGTGATTCCTTCGGGTTGATTGGCTAGGAGCCCGGCCACCAACTGGGCGGCGTCGTCGATGGTGCTCGGCGCGAACCAGAGGCCATCCTGCTCGATCACCAGACGGCGTCGGATGAGCTCGCGGAGTTCAGCCCGGTCGACCCCGGTCGCGTCCGGTGGCGTGAACCGACCATCAATAAGCGCACGTATGAATGCGTGATCGGCCAACGGGTCCACGCGCTCGACGCGAACCACGCGGCTACCTTCGACGCGAAGGTCGTCACCCAGAACTTCCGTGACGACCAGACGCTCACGATCATTCAGCGTGGCCGCATCGAGTCCGAGTGGTCCGGCGGCGTCAACGGCGGCGACGATGCGGCCCCGGTCGGTCGCCAATGCGCTCTCGTCGACCGCCCAGCCGCCGATCGTCGCTCCCGTCCATGCGTGACGGCTGTGGGTGCGCAACACATCGAGGCGAACCCAGCCACGTTCGGCCACCAGTCGCACGATCTCGTCGCTCGGCGCGGCCTTCGACGCCGCACGGATGGGCTCGACGTCGAGGACCATGCCGCCGCCGACCGTCTCCTCGCGACCGTGCTCTCGCAACACGAAGCGATCGCCGGGCAGTAGGGGCAGCGCGTGCGGAAGATGAAGACGCACAGCTCCTGTTGTCCCGGGCTCGAGCGCGGTGGTCCCCAGGATGCGGACCTTCGTTGGATGCTCACCCGATCCGATATGCACGGCGTAGGCCCCGCGACGCGAAACAGGGTGACCGAGGGAGCCGAGCACCGAAAGCTCGGCATCGAAACGACGGGTCGAGAACCACTCGCCGGGTCGCACGACGGCATCGCCACGCTCGACCTCGTCGTGGCCCACGCCGACGAGATTCACGGCGACCCGCGAGCCGGGACCGACGACCGTGCGTGTGGCACCGTGTGACTGCAGGGAACGTACGCGCGCTGACCGTGTGGTCCGGAGGCCCACGAGCTCCACCTGGTCGTCGACGCGCAGCGATCCGCATGTGAGTGTCCCGGTCACGATCGTTCCCGAACCCTTGGCGGCGAACACGCGATCAACCCACAAACGAGGTCGGCCGAGATCGTCGGGCGGCGGCAGCGTGGCGAGCAGGCTGTCGAGGGCCGTGCGGAGTTCCTCGACGCCGCGACCGGTCGGCGAGTCCACGTCGATGATCGGCGCACCGTCGAGGAAGGTGCCGGCCACTCGGTCTTCCACATCGAGTCGAGCAAGTTGACGCCACTCGTCGTCGACAATGCCCACTTTCGTGAGCGCCACGATGCCATGTCGAATACCGAGCAATTGGGTGATTCGGAGGTGTTCCTCGGACTGCTCCTTCCAGCCCTCAGTGGCGGCCACAACGAAGAGACAGGCGTCGACGGCACCGACCCCAGCGAGCATGTTGCGCAGAAACCTGATGTGGCCGGGAACGTCGACGAAGCTGATCCCCACGCCCGAGGGCAACGTGGTGTGGGCGAAACCGAGATCGATGGTCAGTCCACGCGCCTTCTCCTCGGCCCAGCGGTCGGGATCGGTACCCGTCAGTGTGCGTACGAGTGTGGACTTCCCGTGGTCCACGTGCCCGGCGGTGGCGACGACGCGACTGTCTACATCGAAACCCTCGGCGCGCATATTATTTGTGCAGTAGACAACGAAGTGCGGCGGCGATCACGGTGTCGTCGGCTGGATCGACAGTCCGCAGGTCGAGCCACGTGGATGACTCGGCGCTTCGGGCGACGATGGGTGGCGACCACGCTCGCAGCGCGTCCGTCCATGAGCCGTCGACGCGCAGTCCAAACGAGGCAATCTCGGTGTCGGGCATGGTGCCTCCTCCGGGCGTGGAAACGCACGGCGACGCAGCAACTTTCGGATGGTCCACCATGCTCACGAGGTGCCCCGCCCGTGCCGAAAGGGCGGCGACCGGACGCAGCGCCTGCTCCCAAAACGGCAGCGAGGTCGCCTGGCCATGGAGATAGGCGAGAAGCGTTTCTTGCAGCACGGCCAGGACCAAGGAGCCCGGACGGAGGGCCCGCAACAGCGGATGCGTGGCGCATGCACCGATCACTTCGGTGGCGCCCACCACGAGGCCGGCCTGCGGGCCACCGAGGAGCTTGTCGCCCGAAACAATGACCACGTCGGCCCCGTCGGCGAGCCATGCCTTCACGCTCGGCTCCGACCGAATCCAGCCGACGTCGGGCTGGGCGCCGCTGCGATCAGCGAGCCACGGCGTGGTTGCGTCGAGCAGACCGGTGCCGAGATCGGCGACGACGGGCACGCCGAGGGTGGCCAACTCCGAGATACCGACCTCTTCGGTGAAGCCGGTGATCCGGTAGTTCGACGGATGGACCTTGAGAACAACCGCGACGTCGTGTTCATTGACCGCTTTCGCGAAGTCCGCCAGGCGAGTGCGATTGGTGGTGCCGACCTCGATCAGCGTGCAACCGGACTGCTCAATGATGTCCGGGATACGAAAACCGCCGCCGATCTCGACCAGCTCACCGCGGCTTACCACCACACCGCGTCCGCGGGCCAGCGCGGCGAGCACGAGGACCAAGCCCGCCGCACAGTTGTTCACGACGAGCGAAGACTCGGCGCCCGTGAGGCGCGACAACAACTCGCCCACGGCGTCGTGACGTGACCCGCGAACCCCCGTGGCGAGGTCGAGTTCGATGTTCACGCCGCGCACGGCCGCAGCCGACATCGAGGGTGACGCGGGCCGCCGAGGGGCCCGGCCGAGATTGGTGTGCAACAACGTGCCGGTGGCGTTGATCACGGGCATGAGCAACCGCCGGGCGTCGACCTGGGCGAGCGCCAACGCCGTCTCCTCGGCCCGGTCCGGTTGCGCAGCAATGCCGCGTCGGGCGGCGTCGACGAGCATGGCGCGAGGCAGGTGCCCGACGCCAGCGTGGGTCACGAGCCGACGGGTGAGCGCGTCGACCGACGGAGGGTGGGACGCAGTCATACGTCAACGAACCTACTGCCCATCACCCACACAACAACATGGCCCGGCCATGCCAATCGCGCGCACCAGACTGGTAACCAGTGCTTCGTCTCATCGGCCGCATCCTGCGCATGACCGTCAAATCGGTGACGGTCCTTGCCTTCAGCGCGACGGTCGTTCCCCTGGCTCTCGTCGGGGCCGTGCTCGGCGTGGTGTTGTTCACGCCGGTGCCGGTGGCCATTCCGGCCCGCAAGGTGCAGGCCACGGTCCAGCCGACCAGTGTCTACGACGCCAACGGACAACTGCTCACGGTGTTTCGTCGGTTCGACTCCAACATTCCGATGGGCCGCAACGACATTCCACGAGTGCTGCGCCAGGCCGTGCTGGCCTCGGAGGATCGCCGCTTCTATGCGCATCAGGGCGTCGACATCAAGGGCTTAGCCCGCGCCGTGCGTCGCGACTTGAAGAGCGGCGAGGCCGAGCAGGGCGCCTCGACGATTACCCAGCAGCTGGTGAAGGCGGTGTACTACCCAGAGGAGGACGTGCGCGACGCCAAGACCGCCGATGCCACGCCGCTGCGGCGCACGCTCGATCGCGGTTGGCGCAAGCTCCGCATCGCCGTGATCGCCAACCGCCTCGACCGTGAACTCAGCAAGGACGAGATCCTCTTCGAGTACCTCTCCAACGTGTTCCTCGGCAACGGGGCCTACGGCATGGCGGCGGCGTCGGAAACGTACTTTCGAAAACCAATCAGCGCGCTTACTGCGTCGGAAGCGGCCACGCTCGTCGGGATTATTCCGGCCCCCTCGAAGTACGAGCCTCGCGGCAATCTCTCCAATGCCGAGTTCAAGCGCAAGGCGACTCTGCGACAGATGTTCGACGTTGGGTACCTCAACGAAGTGGAGCTGAACAACGCGTTGGCCCAGGAACTGTGGCCCGATGTCAACGGCTCTCCTCCGCCGGGCACGAAGGTCACGTTGTTCTACGGTCCTCGGGCGGTCGATACCCAGTACCCCTACTTTGTTGACTACGTCCGTCGGTACCTGATCGCTCGCTACGGCGATGCCGCGGTCTACGGCGGCGGGCTGCGGGTCACCACCACCATCGATCCCCGTCTCCAAGCGGCGGCCGAGAAGTCCGCCTCGAACACGCTGGGTGGAACGTCAACCAACCTCGAACTGTCGATCGTCTCCGTCGAACCTCTGACGGGCTACGTGAAAGCGCTCGTTGGGGGCCGCGACTTCTCGGCGCCAGGGGGCCAGGTCAATCTCGCGCTCGGTGACTGTCCGACCCTCGATCGCCTGAAGCGCCTGTTAAAGGGCCGTTCGCCAAAGTTGGCGCCCACCTGCACGGGCCGGACGTATGTCGATGGTGGTGGTTCCGGTCGATCACCGGGTTCGTCGATAAAGCCCATCGTGCTCGCCGCCGCGTTCGCCCAGGGTGTCCCCCCGACTCAGGTCGTGAGTGGCGCGCAGTACGTGGACCCACGATGCAAGAAGCCGGTAAAGGGTTGCGTGATTCGCAACTACGAGGGCGCGTCGTACGGCTCGGTAGACCTTCGCTCGGCGACGATTCGCTCCGTCAACACTGCCTATGCGCGCTTAGGGTACGACGTTGTCGGCATCGAGAACGTGGCCAAGATGGCTCAGCGTCTCGGCATCACGTCGGCCTGGTACGACCCCGCCCGTCACGGCCCGAGTTACTCGTTGGGCGGGATCGATGTCAGTCCGCTCGAAATGGCGGCGGCGTACTCCGTCTTCGCCGGTCGTGGTCTGCGGGCCCCGGCCACCCCCATCCTTTCCGTGGTCGACGCCAACGGAAAGGTGTTGGAGGACAACACTCGAACGCGTCCGAAGCGAGTGCTCACCCAGGCCGTCGCCGACAACGTGAACCAGGTCCTGCAGGGGGTCGTCACCGAGGGAACCGGCAAGCGAGCTGCGCTCGGCGATCGTCCGGTGGCCGGCAAGACCGGCACTAGTCAGGGCTATGGCAATGCGTGGTTCGTTGGCTATACCCCCACGCTGTCGACCGCGGTGTGGATGGGCTACCGGGATCGGCCTCGTCCCCTCTACGGCATACGCGGCGTGGCCAAGGTGGCGGGCGGCACGCTCCCCGCCGCCACATGGTCGGCGTACATGAAGGTGGCGATGGAGGGTGTGGCCGTGACCGCGTTCGACGAAGCGGCGCCCATCAAGCGGCCGAAAAAGCCCCAGTCGGTGGCCGAGATCAAGGCCCGCAAGCTTCGCGAGGGCATCGACCCGGGCGTACGCCGGCGGCCGAGCGGGACCGAGACGTCGTCGTTCATCTCCTCCGACGGTCCCGCGCCGCTGGTCACGCCACCCGTCGACGATTCCTTCCAGCCGTCGGAAGCCGTCACGACCATCCCGGCAGTCGCCCCGCCGGTCGTTGTTGTCCCCGACCAGCCCGTACCTGTCCCCGCGCCCGCCCCCGCTGCTCCACCGGGGTAACAGCGTTCTTCAGGTCGCTGAAGGTCGGTCAAGGTCGGTCAGGGTCGGCTGCGGTTGCCCAAGGCTGCTCAAGGCTGCTCAAGGCTGCTCAAGGCAGGCGGCTCGCCGGTCGATGAAATGACCCATGCTGAGAGCTCTGCCGGTCAGGGATGACCATTTCTCCGGGACCTATTCGTGCTGACCCCGAACAGTTCAACCGAAACCGAATTTCTCCGCGCCCTGGTCGATGTCGCCGGTGACGCGCTCATGGTCATCGATGCCGATGGTTCAATGCGCTATGCGTCGGTCGGGCTCAGTGACTTTGCCGGGGCGTCCGCGCAGGAGCTGATCGGTTTCGACGCCACATCCCTGTTCCACGACGATGATCGCCGCGACCTCCTCGACGCTGTGCGTCACTTGGTGGCCTCGGACGTGAAGCGACTCGCCGTCGACGGTCGACTCGTGTCGCGGGGCGGCGACGTGCGCTCCGTCCAATTGGAAATCGTCAACGAGCGCGAGAACCCGGCGATCGACGGCATTGTGATCATCGTCCACGACGTGCATGCGTTGCGCCACGCCCAGGCCCTTGCCGTTGCTGCGTCCGCCGATAGCGCCCTTCTGGCTCGCACGTCGGCGCGCTTCGCCAACAGTACGGTCGACGACACCGAACGCGATCTCCACGAAACCCTCGACGACCTGTGCCGTCACGGCAGCGTCTCGCGTGCGTTGCTCTGGTCGCCCGACGAGTTCGATCGTTTTCTCGTGGCCAACGACGAGAGTCATCAATCGGGACTTCCCACTCTGGCCAACGAGGTTCCGGATCTCTCGTTCGCCGCTCTGCGATCGTCGGCTCCAGAGTTCTTCAATGGCGCCTTGATCGACGCCCAGCTGGGCCACGATCACGCAGAGCTCGTGCGCGCCGTCACCGTGACCGATGGACCAGCCCTACCTCGCATCCTGCTGGTCCCGCTTCGCCTGGCCGGTGCGATCGTCGGCATGCTCTCGCTCAATCCCATCGATCCGGCGTATCGATTCACGGCGGAGCAGCTCGACGTGTTCACCGGCATCGGCAGTGTTCTGGCCAACGCCATTGGTCGTCGCAACGCCGAGCGGGCGTTGGCGCATCAGGCCCTTCATGATCCGCTGACCGGACTTCCGAACCGCTCGCTGTTGCTCGATCGCCTGGAGCTCGCGCTCGCCCGTAGTGTGCGCACCGGCGAGAACGTCGCCGTCATGCTGATCGACCTCGACGGCTTCAAAGATGTGAACGACACGCTCGGCCACAGCGCCGGCGACGAGCTCCTGCGCATCGTGGCGCGTCGACTCCAGCAGACCTTGCGCGATGCCGATTCCGTGGCCCGACTGGGTGGCGACGAGTTCGTGGTCGTGGCCGAAACGTCGATCGACGCGCTGCATGCGGGAACGGTGGCCGGACGCATCCTCGAATCACTTCGTGAACCGGTCCGCGTGGCTGGCCAAAACGTGACGGTAAGCGGTTCGATAGGCGTCATGGTCGGCAACGCCCAGCAGGATCAGACGATCGACGCCGCCACGCTGCTGCGTAAGGCGGACATCGCCATGTATCGCGCCAAGACCAGTGGCCGCAATCGGATCGAGGTCTTTAGCGACGAAATGGAAGACCGGATTCTTCGTCGTTTTGCGATGCTCGAAGATCTGCAGCGCGGGCTGCTCGCCGACGAAATCGTCGCGTGGTTCCAGCCCATCATCAACGTGGCCAGTGGTCAGCTCATCGGCTTTGAGGCATTGGCCCGGTGGATGCATCCGGTCCGCGGCGTGATCCCGCCAATTGACTTCATCGAACTCGCCGAGGGCAGCGGCATTGTGCACGCTCTTGGGGGTCGCATTCTCGAACAGGCCGTGTCCAGTCTTGCCGGATGGCATCGCGACGGTGTTGTGGATTCATCGGTGACGATGTCGGTCAATGTCTCGGTGCGCCAACTTCTGGCCCACGACTTCGTCGAACTGGTGGCCAAGACGCTTGCCGACCACGATCTCGATCCCCGCAACCTCCACCTGGAATTGACCGAGACGATCCTCGCCGATCGCAAACTGGCGACCGGTCCGCTCCTGCGCCTGCGCGACCTGGGTGTGCGGGTATCGATCGACGACTTCGGCACGGGCTACTCGTCGCTCTCGTACCTCCGCGATCTGCCCATTGATTGCCTCAAAATCGACCGGTCGTTCGTGCAGGGACTCGGCACTGATCGACGTGACAGCGCGCTCGTTGGCGCCGTCGTGACCATGGCCCTGGAACTCGGCCTCGATGTCGTGGCCGAAGGCGTCGAGACGCCGGAGCAGTTCGCCCAACTTGAACGCCTTGGCTGTCAGCAGGCGCAGGGCTTCCTCTTCGGTCGCCCGGGTCCGGCGTCAGAAGTCGCCAGCGCAGTCGGCCTCATCGCCCTGGCGGCCCGCACCACCACGACCGAGTCGTCAACCTGACCTGTGGCGAGTTTGGCCGCGTTGTTTCAGCGTTGTGGGCCGGCGCCCTGCTTGATCGTTGTG
>JAYSTV010000272.1:0-8196 GCA_043719425.1 Acidimicrobiia bacterium
ACAATCGGCCGACCAGTGATGATCGCCCAGGGTGACGTGTCGAGGGAGATCTTCGGAGATGTCATCCCCTTGACGGCACCCGCCCAGAGGTCGATGTCAGCATGCCCGAGCTCCTTTCGCGAATCGGTGTTCATGCCCGGACTGCCGACCACGGCGATGTCGTCGATGTCGAGCCGATCGACGCGCGTCCGCATCGGTTTCGAAAGCAGTGTCTCGCCGATCACCACTGAGCCGTAGCTATGCCCAACCAAGCTCACGTGCGCCCGCGGGGCCATGCGTCGGACCAGTTCCAAGTCGTCAACGAGCGCCTTGGCGCCGACCCGCGCTCGACCCGAGGCGGCAGCTTCCAGGAGTCCCGTCGGATCGCCATCGGGCGTGCGATAGCCGAGCCACGCTATGACCGCAACATTCTGATCATATGCGCGCATGGCATCGGCGAGGTCGCGGCCCTTGATCCAGGTATTCGGGTCGTAGTCGCCCAACGAGTTGGTCATGCCGGGCACCACGACGGCCACGTGCCGGGCCCGGGACAGGTCGCCAAACACTTCGACCACGGCGCCATGGTCTTTTGCGTCGATGCGAAGAAACTGCCGTCCACTTCCACCTGCCAACATCCGAGCTTGCGTCGACCGGTACAGCAGACCGCGACTTCCGAGTGATCGTTGCAGCACTGTCGAGTATCGACCGAGTCGGCCCGACAAATCGGCGGCGTCGAGATCACGAGCCACACGAGCGATCCCGTGTTGAACGTCAGTCGTGCGATCGGCGAGCTGTTGGGCGCCCAGGAAGGGCACCCGCGGCGACTGGGCGCAACGCCTCGCGGCGGAGAGATAGCGATCTGCGCCTATCCCGAGGCTGCTGGCGAGCGCTTCGAGGTCGGCGGGCTTGGCGCCAATGCGCCAGAACGATGAGGCTGCTGTGGAACCGGACATGAAGTGAGCCGACCACGGCAGCCCTGCTTCGGGAAAGCCGCGGCGCTCCCGAGCGCCGCACCTTCAGCCCGGCGGCGAAATGGTCGCTGCGGCGCGGCGCTCGGCCCGGCGCAATCGCCGTTCGCGACGGAGGTCTGGGTGCAGCAGGGCAAACGCCACCGTGCCGACGAGCAACAGAAGCAGTGGCACCAACGGCCACCGGCCGGAGAAGAACATCGGTGCGAGAACGAACGCCGACGCCAACGTGGTGAGCGACCAGAGAATCAAGACCGTCCGTCGCGGACCATGCCCGAGTTCGACGAGTCGGTAATGGATGTGCTCACGATCGGCCGTCGAGAAACCGGAACGACGAACGGTGCGCTGCACGAGAAGCCGGGCGGTGTCGGCGATCGGGACCACGAGGATGAGGAGCGGGATGAACAGTGGGGCGAGGAAGAAATATGTTTGGTTCGGAATCGGCACGCCGGGGACCGACCGACCACCGACCACCGACGTCGACACCGCCAGCAGCAGACCGAGGAGCAGCGCCCCGCTGTCACCCATGAACACGCGCGCCGGACTGAAGTTGAACGGCAGAAAGCCAACGCATACGCCACCCGCGACCACGGCAATGAGTGGCCCGACGTTGGAGCCATCGATCGATCCGGCATCGAAGAGGCGCGTGGAGTAGAGGAAGAAGCCGGCCGATGCGATGGCCACGATCCCGGCCGCCAAACCATCGAGACCGTCGATCAGGTTGATGGCGTTACACATGCCCACCAGCCACACGACGGTGACCAAAGCGGTGAAATCCGGGGAGATTTGTATGGCCCCGAAGAACGGCACCTGGACCTGATCAAGGGTCACACCCAACGCATAGAGGCCGCTCCCGGCAAGCACCATCCCAGCCATCTTGGCGGGAGGAGACAGGTCGAGACGATCGTCGACCAAACCCACCACGCTGATGATCACGGCGCCAACAATCACCCCGATGGGCTCCGACGACGAGGCAAACACCTCGCGGAACTGGGTCATCCGTGACGCCACGAGCAGGCCCACGATGACGCCACCCAACATGGCGATTCCCCCCACCTGAGGAACCGCACGGTCATGCATTCGGCGCTCCCCATCGGGATAGGCAAGCACCTCATAGCGATAGCCCAGCCGAATCACGACCGGCAGGAAGACGGCGGTGACCAGGGCCGCGATTCCCGCAATCGTGAGATAGCCGAGCACCGGTCAGGCGACCGGGAACTTCTGGCAGAGCGCGGCGACTTCGTGACGGATGGCGTCGATCGCGTGGTCGTCGCCCCGTCGACGAAGCGCCTCACCAAGCAGTCCGGCAATCAGCGCCATCTCGGCTTCCGTCATTCCCTGCGTGGTCACCGACGGGGTGCCGATGCGTAGACCACTGGTCACGAACGGCGAACGCGGATCGAAGGGAAACTGATTCTTGTTGAGGGTGATCCCGGCGCGGTCGAGCACTTCTTGGGCAACCTTGCCGGTGAGCTCAGTGTCGAAAGGACGCAGGTCCACGAGCATTAGGTGGTTGTCCGTTCCATCTGTACACAGACGAAATCCTTCGGCCTTCATCGCCTCGGCCAAGGCCTTGGCGTTGGCCACGATTTGGCGCGCATAGACGGCGAATTCCGGACGCAGCGCTTCGCCAAACGCTACGGCCTTGCCCGCAATCACGTGCTCCAACGGACCGCCCTGTGAACCCGGAAACACGGCCTTGTCGATGGCCGGACCAAGCGCCGCGGTCGAGAGGATGCAGCCGCCGCGCGGACCCCGCAAGGTCTTGTGCGTGGTGAACGTGACGATGTCGGCGAAGGGAACCGGATTCGGATGAACGCCGCCGGCAATGAGCCCAGCCACGTGTGCGGCGTCGAACATCAACAGCGCCCCCACTTCGTCGGCGATAGCGCGGAACGGCTCCGGGTCAATGATCCGCGAGTAGGCAGTGGCACCGGCGACGATCAGCTTCGGCTTGGTCTGCCGCGCGACATGGCGCACGTGGTCCATGTCGATGCGCTCCGTCTTTTCGTCGACGCCATACGACGTGAAGTCGTAGAACTGCCCGCTGAGGCTGACCGGCAGACCGTGGGTGATGTGGCCACCCTGATCGAGGCGAAGGCCCATTGCTTTGTCACCCGGCTTGAGCACCGCGAGGTACGCCGCGGTGTTCGCGTTGGCGCCCGAGTGCGGCTGCACGTTGGCGTGATCGGCCCCGAAGATCGCCTTGATCCGGTCCATGGCGATCTGCTCGACTTCGTCGACGATGGCATTGCCGCCGTAGTAGCGCTTGCCCGGATAGCCCTCGGAATACTTGTTGGTCAGCACCGAGCCGACGGCCTCCATCACCGCCGCTGAAGTGAAGTTCTCCGACGCAATGAGCTGCAGACCGGCGCGCTGACGCTCACGCTCAGCATCAATGAGATCGAAGACCGGGTCCCGAGGTGAGGTGTTTGCCACGGGAACCGAGGCTACCGGCCCATCGAGGCCGGGAGGTGTGAGTCAGACACGACACGCAAGCCACCTTTCAGCCGGCATGGAGGAGACGTTCAGGCCGCTACCATCGCCCAACCGTGGGAGACGCAGCAACCGGGTATCTGCGTGGACTCGACGGACTACGCGCCCTTGCGGTCGTCGCCGTTGTCGCCTATCACTTCGGGCTGCCCGGGGCCCGGGGCGGGTTCCTCGGAGTCGACGCCTTTTTCGTCGTGTCGGGATTTCTCGTCACCCGACTCTTGAGCGACGAGCTGGCCACCTCGGGTCGGGTCGACATCGGGCCGTTCTGGGTTCGGCGTCTGCGTCGGCTGCTCCCGGCGCTGTTCGCCATGCTCGCCGCCGCCGCCGTGGTGTATGGCTACCGAATACCCGAGAAGCTCCGTTCCGGTCGGCTCGACCTGGCCGCCGGCGCAGTGTTCGCCGGGAACTGGCGGATGATTGCGTCGTCGACCTCGTACTTCGATCAGCTGGGTCGACCACCCCTCACACGTCACCTTTGGTCGCTCGGGATCGAGGGGCAGTTCTACGCGCTCTGGCCCGTCGTCGTCGTGGCGCTGGCCTACGTCGCCGCCGGGGACCGAAGGCGAATGGCGATACTCACCGTGCTCCTCGGCGTGCTCTCGATGACGTGGTGCGCGGCGGCCTATCGGCCCGAGACCGACCCGTCTCGGGTGTACTTCGGGACCGATACCCGACTCGTGGGCATTCTGTTCGGCGCCGCGCTGGCCCTCTTCCTGGCGGCACGTCGTCCGAATGCGCCAGCGCGGCGCCCGTCGATGTTCGTCAATCTCGCGGGCGTCGGTGCTCTCGCCGTGTTTGTCGTCGCGACCGTGGCCGTTCGCGATCGCGATGCGCTGTTGTACCGCGGCGGGTTTGGTGTGATCGCACTCATCGTCACGATCGTGGTCTGGTCGACCACCATCGCGGGCTCCTGGCTCGAGCGGAGCCTGGCCGTGGCGCCGCTTCGATGGATTGGGGTGCGGTCCTACAGCCTGTACCTATGGCACTGGCCGGTCGTGGCCCTCAGCCAACCCGGTGTCGACGTGCCGGTCGAGGTCAATCGGTGGGTTCTGGCCGGCGGTCGCCTGATCGTCTCGCTCCTTCTGACCGAGTTGTCGTTTCGGCTCATCGAGGAACCGTTCCGACGCCGGTTGTTCGGCCGTTGGCTGTCGTCGCTGGGTGGACGGGGCGCGCGTCGTCGTTCGCCTCGCTGGTACGGCGGCACCCTGGCCGCCGCGGTGGTCGTCGCCGGCGCCGCGTCGGGCGTGAGCCGCGCGTCGCAGAACGACGGCATTGCCGACTCACTCCGCAACCCCACCGATGAGCTCGTCGTCGCCAGCGGCACCGGTGGGTCCCTGGCGTCGACGACGATCCCGGCCCCGGCCGTGATCACGCCTTCGTCGGTAGTTCCCACCACGTTTCCGCCACCACCCCCGAACCCCAAGCTGCCGGTTCCGACCCTCGCCCCGAAAGCCGGTGCCCCCGGCGTGGCGATGCCGATCGTTCCGACAACGATGCCTCGTCCTCCCGCCGTGCTCGCCATCGGTGACTCGATCATGAAGGGCGCCGCCCCATCGCTGTCGACGCGCCTGGGCGATGGCAGCGTGATCGATGCGGCGGTGTCGCGGCCGTTTACCGCGGGCGTCAAGGTCTACGACGCGCAGACCGCCAAGCACCCGCCGTTCGGGGCCGTTGTCGTGCACCTCGGGAACAACGGTGTGCCGAGTCGCAAGCAATTCGCCGCCCTTCTCGACGCCGTCGGACCGCAGCTTCCGGTCGTGTTCGTCACCATGCGCGAATCACGTGAGTGGGCGCCGAAGCTCAACAGCCTCTTGCGCGAGGAGGCGCTTACCCATCCGAACATGCGGGTACTCGAGTGGAATGTCGCCGCCGGCGACAACGAGTACCTCTTCGCCAAGGACAAGCTCCACCTCACGGGCACCGGCGGTCGGTACTACAGCGATCTCATTGTGTGGGCTCTCGCCCAGGCCGGATACGCCGGGGTGGCCCCGCCAACGACCGTGGTACCCACGACCGTTGCGCCGACTACCCGCGTGCCCGTGGTGACGTCAACGTCGACCATCGTCGTTCCGACAACGCCCATCACGTCGACAACGCTGGTACCAACGCCTTTGACGACGGTTGCACCCACCACCGTGGCGCAGGAAAGCACCACCGCGCCTGCGTAGTGGGTGGCTGTTCAGCGGTGACGATTCAGCGGTGACGAGCGGCGAGAGTCATCTCGTTGTCGTAGGAGCTGGCCAGTCGGTGAACCGAGTGAAACCGTGTTCGGTCACGAGTCCGTCGAGACGCTCATCATGCGCCTCGACCGGGAAGCTCCCGGCCGGAAGGACTTGCGCAGCGAACACCACCCCGAGGGCGAACGGCCGATGCTGCGGAAGCTGTCGTGCGTGATGAAGCCATCGGTCGTAGTAACCGGCTCCCCCACCGAGTCGGTTGCCTTCGGTATCGACCGCAGTCGCCGGCACGATCACGAGATCGACAACGTCGGCCCACACTTCGTCGGCGATTCGAGCCTGCGGAATGCCGAAGGCGCCAACCAACAGATCATCTGCGCGCTGAGGATCAGTAGCGACCCGTGGTAGGAGGTCGAACGTCATGGCGCCGAGCGAGCGATCAACGATGCGCGGGATGGCGATGCGGCGTTCGATGGTGGTCGGCACCGTGGCGAGCGGCCACACATTGACCTCGGGATCCATCGGCACGTAGACGGTGACTGTTCTCGCCTCGATCCACAGGTCGAAGGAAACAATGTGCGCACATATTGCTTCAGAAGCGACAGTCCGGGCCGGCGCGCTCAGCGCTCGACGGATGCCACGCGTGGCGCGGCGCACCGCACGACGTTGCTCCGATTGATCCAGGGGCGATCGATGTTCGGTCACGCGCCGGACAGGCTCATGCCCGACACCGCCAGCGTGACGCCGGCCGAACCGCCGGGCAGCCATTCGAGATCGGAACCGATAGCGGTCACGTCGAGAAGGATTCGCTGCAGCGTTGAGGCAATCGTGAACTCACGGATGGGCTCAGCGAGTTCACCGTTGCGGACCACGAGACCTTCCGCGCCTACCGAGAAGTCGCCGCTCACCGGGTTCACGCCCGAATGGATGCCGCTGATCGACTGCACGAGAACACCGTCGCCGACCTCAGCCAAGATCTCGACTGCAGTTTGGGTTCCGGGCGACAACGACAACGCTCGACAGCCAACACCGGGCGTTCCCTTGAATCCGCCGCGCACGGCGCTTCCGGTGGACACGGTGTGGCCACCCGTTCGTCGGGCCGACACGCTGTTGTGAACAAAGCCCTGCAAAACACCGTCGGCGATCAACGGGATGCGACGCGTAGCGAGTCCTTCGGCGTCGATGGGGGTGGCGCCGTAGGCAAGTGGGTTCACAGGATCGTCGACGAGAGTCAGGCCGGGAACGGCGACGGAATCGCCGATTCGGCCAGCAAAAAGTGACCGGCCTTTGAGGACCGACTCGCCATTGACGGTTCCGCCGAGGATGCCGAGTAACGACGCCGTGACATACGGATCAAAGACCACCGTGGTGCGACGCGACGCGGGCTTCGTGGAACCCAATAGTCGAGTGGCCCGCTCCACCGCCATCGACGCCGCCTTGGCCACATCGAGTTCGTGCGGCGAACGACCAACGCTGTAACCGAACCCCGTCTGCGTGTCGCCTTCGTCGCCAGCAATAGCGTAGGCCACGAGCGAACAGCTGGTGCGGCGAAAGGTGGACTCGATCCCTTCGGTAGACACAATGGCGACCTCGACGAGCGCGTCGCCGTATCCGGCGCTCCGCAACGACCGAATGCGCGAATCACCGGCTCGCACCAGGCGTTCCAACTCCATCGCCAGGGCAATCTTGTCGTCGGTCGAAAACGTGAGCAGAGCGTCGTCCCAGATGGAAAGCTCAGCGGGGACAACCCCATCGGGCGTCGCCAACCCAACGAACGGGTCAGGCGTCGCGAACGATGCGTTGTCGCGAGCATCAGCAAACGTGGCCCGCAGTGACGCATCGTCGAGGGCACCTGTGTACGCAAACCCCTGACGATTCCCCTCCGGCCCCGACAGGATCACCCGAATGCCCACACCGTCGGTCTCGGCCGTGGACAACGTCTCAATGTCGCCCTGATACACCTCGACATCCGCGTCCCGAGAGTGCGCTGCATACGCCTCCACCTGCTCCCCCTCCGAAGCCCAAGAAACCACCCGCCTCGCAATATCCAAGAGCTCAGCCACGATCTAAACCAATCCCCAAGAACCCGCAGAGACCACGCCGGCCCACAAGCGGAGGGGTGGCAACGGGAAGGGGCCCACCGAGAAACGGAGACCCGGTCGGACGGAGTCCGACAACGGGCGAGTATCGCAAGGTGGGAAGGTTCCCGGTGACAGGACCCCGCAGCGGGTTCCCGTCGACAACTCGCATGCGCGCAGAACACTCATGATGCGGTGCCGCCGACGGTGATGCCCTGTACACGTAGGGTTGGATTCCCGTCGGAAACCGGGACACCCTGGCCGTCTTTGCCGCACGTGCCGACGCCGGTAGCGAAGTCGTTGCCGATGGCGTCGATGTTGCCGAGCACATCGGGGCCGTTGCCGATGAGGTTCGCATCACGCAGTGGCTCGGTGACACGGCCATTCTCGATCAGGTAGGCCTCGACCATGCCGAACACAAAGTCGCCCGTGGCGGTGTTGACCTGTCCGCCGCCGAGCTTGGCGCAATAGATGCCGGACTCCGTTCCCGAAACGATC
>JAYSTV010000273.1:0-3370 GCA_043719425.1 Acidimicrobiia bacterium
GCAACGACGTTGCACCATGTCAGGTAGAGGAATCGCTCACCTCGTTTGCCGTGCGCAGCAGGGCCGCGGAAGTCGAGGAGCCCGTCGTGATGGACCACGTCCACCTCCAGCACCCACAGCGCCTGTGGTGCATCGGCCCGAATCAATTGGGCTGGTTCGCGGTGCACCTGGACGCCCACGTGGACGTTGTCCATCGGCGAACCGTCGGGTCGACAGAACACCCGACCGGGCAAGCTGACACCATTGATTTCCACTCGCATGCGACGATCATGGCAGGTCGCGGCGATGCCCTTATCTGTCTAGTGTCTATGTACACTAGACACTGTGAGTCCAATCAGCGACGATGCCGTGAATCAAGTCCGAACGGCGATGGCCATGCGAGTGGAGGCGGAGGCGGCGCTCAGTCATGCTCGGGCCGAGGAACAACGCGTGGTGCGGCTCGTCCATCTGTCCGGGTCGTCTGTTCGCGAGATTGCGGGAGCGCTCGGTCTGAGCCATCAGCGCGTGCAGCAGCTCGTGGAGGCCACGAAGGATGGGCGAGGGTGGAAGCGAACGAGCAAACCGAGCGTGCTCTTGGTGTGCACGTTCTGTGCGAAGGACCAGAGTGAAGCCGCCAAGCTGATCGCCGGGCCGGGGGTCTACATCTGCGATGCGTGTGTGCAGCGGGCGCGGCGCGGCTTCAAGCCACAGGAAGACTGTTCGTTCTGCGGAAAGTCCGCTCGGGCCGACTTGCGGGTACGAGGCTCTGACGTTGTCGCGATCTGCACGGAGTGCCTTGACCTCTGCGACGAGATCATCGACGAAGAGCTGCGTACCTGAGGTCTGAAGCTTGGCGATCGGGCGTGGTGACGCGCGTGTCACGCCACAAGCTTCACGACTCGAGTGGCAAAGATTCCTGCAGCCGGGTGGCTTGCCACCGCCGCTCTTCGTGCATCGCCGCCTCGAAAACGTCGGGGTCACCGTGAGCGCCGCCGGCGGCGAGCATCCCCACGGCCATGGCGGCCTCGTGAAGGGCAAGCGGCAGGAGACCGAGGCGGAGGTCGTCGGCTGACTCGCCGAGCATACGAATCGTGGCGCCGGCCCCGCCGCGATCGAGATCGGCAATCTCGGGACTGCCCAACGCAGCCAGACTGGCGAGTTTTTCAATGCTGTCGAGCGTGCGCATGTGGGCAGCCACGTCAGCGGTGCTCGCCGCGAGAATTTGGCGTTGGCTATGCCACACGGCTTCTTCGGCGAAGGTGCGCGCCCGTGGTGGCGACCACTCAGGTATCTGGCGAACCAGGCGAGCGGATTTCGAGGAGATCCCACACGCCAGCTCCGTGATCGGTTCTCCCAGTTCCACCTGCCACAACTCGTCGTTGAGCCAGTACGGAAGGTCGACAACCCGACAGACGCGAACCTGATTCCTGTCGTTCCCAGTCCGTGGCCCTCGAAGGGCCTCGCCGTTGGTCGCAGTGATCCACGAGGTCTTGCCGAACGGGTCTATCGCCCCGGACTTCAGGAAGACGTAGGCCCGCACCGGTCCAGCTTGTCAGCTTCGCCGTGACCCGACAAGGCGCGTGCAGGAAACCGAACCACCGATGCGTGTAACGACCGTGGCGTTGACGTGACTGGAGATTGGTCGGCGCCGTTCGGCGCCATCGGAAGAGAAGAAGGATTTGCGATGAACGGACTCAAGGGCAGGACGGCGATTGTGACCGGCGGAGGTTCCGGGATCGGTCAGGCCATTGCCATCAAGCTGGCCGAAGAGGGCGTTCGGGTGGCGATCAACTACGTCGGGTCGGCCGACGGCGCGGTGACCACGCAGAAGTCGATCGAGCAGGGTCTCGACCAGTGCATGTGTGCAATACGCGATGCTGGCTCCGAGCCCCTCCTGGTCGAGGCCGATGTCAGTAGCGAAGACGACGTGGCGCGCATGTTCGCCGAAGTGCAATCGCGTTTCGGTGGAGTGGATCTGCTGATCAACAACGCCGGCATCCAGGTCGCCGCTGAATCTGACACCTTGAGCGTGAAGGACTTCGACAAGGTGATTGCCGTGAACCTTCGGGGTTCGTTCCTTTGTGCCCAGCAGGCGATTCGGTACATGATCGCTGGCGGTCGCGGCGGGGCGATCGTCAACGTTTCGTCGGTGCACCAGGAGATTCCGAAGCCGCGCTTTCTCGGCTATTCGGTCAGCAAGGGCGGCATGCAAAACCTCACGCGAACGCTGGCGCTCGAGTACGCCGACCGTGGGATCCGGGTGAACTCTATTGCGCCTGGCGCCACGGTTACGCCGATCAACCGGTCGTGGATCGATGACCCCGAAAAGCGGGAAATGGTGGTGTCGCATATCCCGATGGGCCGGGCGGGAACGTCTGAGGAAATGGCGGCTGTTACCGCCTTTCTGTGCAGCGAGGATGCTGCGTACGTCACTGGGCAGACGATTTTCGTCGACGGCGGACTGACGCTATTCGCCGACTTTCGGACCACATGGTCATCGGAGTGACGGAAGTGCTTGCGGCGCCATCGCCATATGGACCAGACGACGAGTCCGGTGCCCTCAACGAGATCGACGAGGCGAAGTCCCTTGCTGCCATCGGCCTCGTACGTCGCGGTCATGTCTATGACCTCGCTCATGTGCTCGACGCGCAGTCGCCGGCGTTTCCCGGCCGCACCTTTCGTCAGTGGATGCACGAGCGCGCCCCAGAGGAGGGACTCGGAAGTAACCGGGCGCACTGGGTGGCGGAACGATTCGAAGCAACCACCCAGATCGGGACGCATGTTGACGGGCTCAACCATCTCCAAATCGGTAAGCGGACATACAACAATCACGACATCGACGCGATCACGACGCCGTCGGGGACAACCCGCCTCGGCATCGAGACCATGCCCCAGGTCGTTACTCGGGGGCTTCTCGTCGACGTTGCCAAAGTTCGTGGCGTCAAGCGTCTTGAGGCTGGAGATGTGGTGACGATCACCGATGTTCAGAATGCCCTTGGGCGCCACGACATACGCCTCCAACCAGGTGACGCCGTGCTCTTCCATACGGGCTGGGGACAGCTGTGGGACGAGGAACCGGCCCGCTACCCGACCGGGCAACCAGGTCCGGGGGAAGCGCTCGGGGCGTGGTTGGCCGAACGGCGGATTGCGCTGACCGGCTGCGACACCTGGAGCTACGGTCCGGTGCCACCCGAAGACCCCGACCGACCTTTCGTCGTGCCGCAGACGCTGAATGTGCGCCACGGGATCGTGGTGGCCGAGAACCTGCGGCTGGGCGACTTGGCGGCCGACGGAATCGTTGAGTTCTTGTTTGTGCTGGCTCATCCGAAGTTGCGCGGCGCGACCGGCGCCTGGGTGGCTCCGCTGGCCATTGTGTGAATAAACCAAATAC
>JAYSTV010000274.1:0-3368 GCA_043719425.1 Acidimicrobiia bacterium
GATGCCGCCGCCGGCGACACTGTGGGGCGCCCATCGGTAGAAGTCGCGCTGCGAGCCGGTGTCACCGACCCGGTTGGCGACGCCCTGAGTCTCGCTGCAGCGTTGCTTGGACTGGCGCCGCTTCGGGCTCGCTCCGGTTCGCGTTTCACCTTCGACGTCGGTGTCGCGAATGGCCTCGTGGAGACGGTCACCAACGCGCTACTTCACAACGCCATCGTCGACGACGTCTCGTTCAACGCGCCGATCACGGTCCGGTTCACGGCGGCGACCGATAGCGCGCCGGTCGACACGGTGCCGATCCGTGGCCTGACCGACGGCGAACTTTCCGCGCTTTGCGTCGAACGAGGTCTCGCCCTTGACCCGGCCGAACTTCTGGTGGTGCGTGACTACTTCACTCAGGTCGATCGTGAGCCGACCGATGCGGAGATCGAGACGATCGCCCAGACGTGGAGCGAGCACTGCTCGCATAAAACGTTTCGCGCTGCGATCACCTGGGACGACGGCACGGCCGTTGAGCCCCTTCTCGCGCAGCTGCGTCGTTCGACCGACGAGATCAACGCACCGTTTGTCGTGTCGGCCTTCGTCGACAACGCCGGGATCATTGCCTTCGACGACGAGGTCGATGTGGCGGTCAAGGTCGAGACCCACAATCATCCGTCGGCCATCGAACCTTTCGGCGGGGCCAATACCGGAGTAGGCGGCGTGATCCGCGATGTGCTCGGAGTTGCTGCTGACCCGATCGCCGTGACCGACATCCTTTGCTTCGGGCCCCTTGATTTGCCCTTCGACGAGCTGCCCGCCGGAGTGCTCCATCCGCAGCGCATCCGTCACGGGGTGATCGAAGGCATCGCTGATTACGGCAACAAATTGGGACTGCCCACGGTGGCCGGCGCGGTCTGTCACCAGGACGGCTTCACGGCGAATCCGTTGGTGTTCGCCGGGTGCATCGGACTTCGTCCCCGCGGCCTCGTATTGCCGGGCGCGGAGCCCGGGGATCGGATCGTGGTGATTGGCGGGGCGACCGGACGTGACGGGATTCGCGGGGCCACATTTTCGTCGGCCACCATGGACGCAACCACGGGTGATGTCGCCGGTGCCAGCGTGCAGATCGGTGATCCGATCGTCGAGAAGTTGGTGGCCGATGTGCTCACCGAAGCGCGCGGCTACGGCCTTTTCGTGGCGATCACCGACTGCGGCGCCGGCGGATTTTCATCGGCCATCGGCGAGATCGCCGCGGAGCTCGGGGCCGACGTTGACCTCGACCCGGCGCCCCGCAAGTATCCCGGTCTGGCGCCGTGGGAAGTGTGGCTCTCGGAGGCCCAGGAACGCATGGTACTCGCCGTGCGTCCAGGCAACACCTCGGCGTTGGCGGCGATCTGTGAGAGCCACGGCGTGTCGATGGCCGACCTTGGATCGTTTCGTTCCGACGGGCAGCTTGTCGTGCGCTGTGGTGGTGAGGTGCTTGTGGATCTTCCCGGATCGTTTCTCCACGATGGTCGCCCGAAGCGCGAACTCACCGCATCTCGCCCGACGGTGCCCGCGCCGAATGTGGCCACGCGCGACGTCGACGCGATCGTCGCTGGACTCGACAAGGTTCTGCTCCAAGTGCTCGCTCACGGCGACGTGCGTTCCAACGAAGACATTGTGCGCGGCTTCGATCACGAGATTCTTGGAGCGACGATCGGCCGTCCATTCGTGGGTGCGGCCGACGATGGCCCGGCCGATGCTGCCGTGGTCGCGCCGCTCTCGCTTTCGTCGGGTCGTGGCCTCGCCATCGGGATCGGCATGAACTGTCGCACTGGTGTGCTCGATGCGCGGCGCATGGCCGAGGCGGCAGTCGACGAAGCGATCCGCAACGTGGTCGCCGTTGGGGCCGACCCCGATCACATCGCGCTGCTCGACAACTTCTCGTGGGGTGACCCGCGCCGCCCAGAAATGTTGGGTCGCCTCATCGAGGCAGTCGCCGGGTGCTGCGCGGCCGCCGACGCCCATGGGTCGCCATTCGTGTCGGGCAAAGATTCGCTCAACAACGAATACGTGGCCTCCGACGGAACCCGCCGCTCGATTCCGCCCACGTTGGTCATCACCGCCCTCGGGGTCGTGCCGATGGCCGAGCGTCTCCTGACCAGCGATGCCAAAGGACCGGACAACGTTCTCGTGCTGGTCGGGTCGACCACCGACGAACTGCGCGGCGGCATGCTCGATGCGGTGCTGGGCATCGATGGTCCGGGCGGTGTTCCCGGGGGCGACGCCGCCGCACCGGAGCGATACCGAGCGGTGCACCGAGCGATGGTCGATGGCATCGTGCAATCGGCTCACGATCTTAGCGACGGCGGCCTGGTCACGGCATTGGCCGACATGGCCATGGGCGGCCGCCTCGGAGTACGGGTCGATCTCCAGTCAGTCGGTGTCGTCGGTGGCGATTTGACCGGTGCGTCACGGATCGTCGCGGCGTTGTTCTCGGAGTCGTCGGGGCGCATGCTTTTGGAGGTGGTGCCCGAACATGTCGACGAACTCTGTTCGCGCACGGGTGGAGTGGCCATTGGGGTGATCACCGACGACGACCGTTTGGTGATCACAACCGATTCCGTGACGGTCATTGATCTTTCTGTCGACGAGCTTCTCGGCGCATGGCGGGGGCACGTGTCATGACGAAGCCGCTTGCGCTCGTGGTGTCGTCACCCGGAACCAATCGCGACAACGACGTGGCCTATGCCCTTTCGTTGGCCGGCGCTGAGCCGGTCCGCGTTCCGCTCGCAGTTCTTGGCCGTCGTCCGCAGCGCCTGCTCGACGCGCAACTTGTGGTGTTTGCCGGCGGCTTCTCGCATGCCGACGCCCTCGGCGCCGGAGCGCTCGCCGGGTTGGAACTGGCGACCTCGATCGGTGACGAACTTCGCGCCTTCGCCGCGTCGGGTCGACCGGTCCTTGGTATCTGTAACGGTTTCCAGATGCTGGTGCGTTCGGGCCTTCTGCCGGGTTCACTCACTCGCAATGCGGGAGGCAACTTCGTGTGTCGGTGGGTCACGCTGGCCGCTTCGGGCCTCGGCTCGTCGATTTGGACCGCCGGGCTTGATGAGCCGATCGATTGTCCGGTCGCCCACGGCGAAGGTCGTTACATCGCCGACAGCGAGACCATAGGTGCACATAGTGCTTTGCAGTATGTCGATGGTACCAATCCCAACGGTTCGGTTGCCGATATCGCGGGTGTCAGCGACGCAACCGGCTTGATCCTCGGGCTCATGCCGCATCCGGAAAATCATGTGCTCGAACGTCAGCATCCCCGGTGGGCGCGGGGCGAGCATCGTCATCTGGCCCGCTCACTGTTCGACGCGGGCGTGGCCCACGTGAAGGAACGAGGATGAAGACCA
>JAYSTV010000275.1:0-3368 GCA_043719425.1 Acidimicrobiia bacterium
GTTCCGGCTTCTTCTCTCCCGAGGATCCGGGGGCATTCGCCCCGCTGGTCGAACTCATCGTCGATCACGGTGACGAATACCTCCTCGCCGCCGACTTCGATTCCTACGCCGACGCCCAGCGCCGAGTGGAAACCGACTACCGCAACCAACAACTTTGGACAACCAAGGCCATCCGCAACGTCTCCGCCATGGGCATGTTCTCATCCGACCGCACCATCCGTGACTACGCCACCCAAATCTGGCGAATAGAACCTCTCAAATAATCCGGACAAGACGGAGCGGAACTCTCGGCGCGCAGCAAACGAGCGAAAGGGCGGCGCCGTCGGAGCGGAGCAACGAGCGAAGGGGTGGCGCCGGGAGGGGCCCTACCGAGAAAACGGAGACAACCCGCGAGTATCGCAAGGTGGGGGTTGCCCGGTGACAGGACCCCGTAGGGTCAGCGGTGAAGCGGGTCGCCCAAGCCGCCGGGGACCCCGGGGGGTAGCGTGGAGGGTCGTGAGCGCGAACGCAGATCCCCGGTGGGGCGAGATCGACTGCTACCTCTTCAACGAAGGGCGCCACCTCCGCCTCTGGGAGCACCTCGGCGCCCACCTCGGCGCGCACGATGGGCACGACGGCGCCTGGTTCGCAGTCTGGGCCCCCGACGCGAAGTCGGTATCGGTGATTGGTGACTTCAACGGCTTTGATGCGTCGAAGCACCTCATGCTGCCGATCAACTCGACCGGAGTGTGGTCGGCGTTCATTGCCGGCGCCACGGCCGGGCAGTGCTACAAATTCGCGGTGACGGGGGCCGATGGTCGCACGGTCGACAAGGCCGATCCTCTCGCCCGGGCCACCGAAGTCCCGCCGCGAACGGCGAGCGTGATCGAGGCGTCGACCTACGAATGGAACGACTCCGCATGGGCGGCCAAGCGGGCGGCGGCCAACCCGTGGCGTTCGCAGATGTCGATCTACGAAGTGCACCTTGCCTCGTGGCGTGGGCCGCGCCTCTACGCCGAGCTGGCCGACGAACTCGCCGCGCATGTGAAGGACCTTGGATTCACGCACGTGGAGCTTATGCCCGTGGCCGAGCATCCCTTCGGTGGCTCGTGGGGATATCAGGTCACCGGCTACTTCGCCCCCACCTCACGCTTTGGTTCGCCCGACGACTTCAAGCACTTCGTCGACATCCTGCACGGCCATGGCATCGGCGTGATTGTCGACTGGGTCCCGGCCCACTTCCCGAAAGACGACTGGTCCCTCGGTCGTTTCGACGGTACAGCTCTGTACGAGCACGCCGATCCGCGTCAGGGCGAACATCCCGACTGGGGAACGTTCGTCTTCAACTATGGACGCACGGAAGTCCGCAACTTTCTGGTGGCCAATGCCCTGTATTGGCTCGAAGAAATGCATATCGATGGTCTTCGTATCGATGCGGTGGCGTCGATGTTGTATCTCGACTATTCCCGCAAAGAGGGTGAGTGGATCCCGAACGAGCATGGTGGGCGCGAGAACTTGGAGTCGGTGGCGTTCCTTCGCGAGCTGAACACCGTGGTCCATGCCCACGTGCCCGGCGTGCTCGTGATCGCCGAAGAGTCCACCGCGTGGCCGTCGGTGTCGCGTCCGGTCGAAGCGGGCGGCCTCGGCTTTGGCTTCAAGTGGAACATGGGCTGGATGCACGACACCCTCGAGTACTTCTCGAAGGATCCAATCCATCGTCAGCATCATCATCACGGGCTCACCTTCGGGCTGCTCTACGCCTTCACCGAAAACTTCGTCCTGCCCCTGAGCCACGACGAAGTGGTGCATGGCAAAGGATCGCTGCTCACCAAGATGCCGGGCGACGAGTGGCAGAAGCGGGCCAACCTGCGATCGCTTTATGCCTGGATGTGGGCCCACCCTGGCAAGCAGTTGCTGTTCATGGGCGCCGAGCTTGGCCAGTGGAACGAGTGGAATGCCGATGCCTCACTCGATTGGTGGCTGCTCAGCGATCCGGCCCATGCCGGGATTCGTGACCTGATTCGTTCGCTGAATCAGACCCAGGCGCAGCGCCCGGCGCTCTACGAGCGAGACTTTGCTCCCGAAGGTTTCGGCTGGATCGTCAGCGAAGACGCGTCGGCCAACGTGTTCGCCTTTGTGCGGTGGCCGGGCGAGTCGGGAACTCATGGCGCCGGTCCGGTTGTGTGCATCGCCAACCTGGCTCCCGTCGTGCGGGTGGAGTACGGCGTGACCTTGCCGCGGGGCGGCGAGTGGAAAGAGCTGTGCAACACCGACGCCACCGAGTTCGGGGGGAGTGGCGTTGGCAACGGGGGCACGGTGTGGGCCGACAACCTCGGGCGAACCACGCTCACCCTGCCGCCCCTGGGCGTGCTGATTCTTGGCCAGTAGCCGGGGGCGACGCGACTCTAAGCGCGCTTAGCGTCGGGCAAACACCGCAAGGGTCGGGAACTGGGGTTCCCACACACCGTCGACGATGAGTACCGGCGCGTCGTCGGGGAGGGTCGTGGTCAGGATTGCGGTCCAGTCGCCGTCGGGCAGGGTGAAGCACTCCGACGTGATCCACTCGTGAAGCACCACGAGTCGATCGTCGGCCGGCGTTGTTCCGCGTAGGAGGAGCTGCAAGCCGCAACCCTCGGGGTCGTCCCAACGAGCAATGGTCATCGATGAACCGTCGGGCGCGAACCATTGGGCGCGGGAGTCGGTAAGCCACTCCCGTTGTCGGAACACCGCCGACGATGCCCGCACATTCATCAGTGCACGTACGAAATCGAGGAGGCTCTCGTCGATCGCCGACCAATCGAGCCACGATGTTTCGTTGTCCAGACAGTAGGCATTGTTGTTGCCTCTCTGCGTGCGGCCGATCTCGTCGCCCGCCACCAGCATTGGTGTGCCCTGCGACAGCAGCAGCGTGGCCAGCAGGTTGCGTTGCGTGCGGGCCCTGGCTGAGCTGATCTTCGGGTCGTCGGTCGGCCCTTCCACACCGTGGTTCCACGACCGATTGTCGTTGGACCCGTCACGGTTCCCTTCGCCGTTGGCCTCGTTGTGCTTGTCGTTGTACGACACGAGATCGTGGAGGCAGAACCCGTCGTGCGCGGTGACCAGGTTGACCGATGCCCATGGGCGGCGACCCGACGAGGCAAACAGATCCGGGTTGCCCGTGATCCGGCGAGCGACCGCCCCTAGGGGACGCGGGGCGTTGTTCCAATGGTCGCGCATGAGATCGCGATAGCGATCGTTCCACTCTGCCCACGGTGCCGGGAACGACCCAACCTGGTACCCGCCGTCGCCGATATCCCATGCTTCCGCGATCAACTTCACGCCAGATAGGACCGGATCTTGGGCGACGGCATTCAGGAAAACCCCGACTGATTCAAAGTCACCGTTTCGAC
>JAYSTV010000276.1:0-3340 GCA_043719425.1 Acidimicrobiia bacterium
GGACTCCAAGAGGTCATCGGCACGTTGCCCGCCGGACTTCACCCACTTTTCGCCCTCGCCGCGACGACCGCGTTGCCCGTCAGCAGTTCATCAACGCTCTTGTCGTGCTTACAAGGTAGAAGGGACCACTCAGCGGAAGTCGCGAGACGGGCCGGGAGACACGTCGAGGGTGAGCAGATCGATGCGGTCGGCGACCAGGTTCAACACGATGCCGGGTGGGCCACCGTCGACCACTGGGATGAGTGCACCGCCGGTACCGTCGCCGACGGCCTTGGCCAGACGGGGGGTCTCCGTTCGTTCAAGAATGCCGCGCACGATGAGCGCAGGAGCACCGCGCACGACCCGCTTTGAGCGTTCCCACAGCCCCTTCGACACGATCACATTGATAAGACCGGCTTCGTCTTCGAGGTTGATGAAGGTGGTCCCACCGGCTGTCTGAGGACGTTGGCGATGGGTGACAACACCGGCCACGCGAACGCGCGTGCCGTGAGCTACCTCGCGCAACTCGCCGGACGCCACAATTCCCTTAGCGCGCAGACGATCGCGAACGAGGAGCATCGGGTGGGTCCCGGGGGTGACGCCGGTGGCCCACAGGTCCGACGCCATGGTCTCACCCACACTCAGACCGGGCAGGGTGGGGGCGTCGAGTCCGGTGACGATGCCGTCGAGACGATCAGCGCTTGTAGTCGCCAGCGCTCCGGCCGCCCACAGCGCTCGCCGACGATCGAGCCCGAAGCAATCAAAGGCCCCGGCGGTGGCCAGTGCTTCGAGGGCGGGCTTGGGCACCGGTTCGCCAAGCCGGACGCTGACCCGCGCCACGAAGTCGGTCATGGCCGTGAACGGTCCATTGGCCCGGGCGGCCACGATGTGCTCAGCCAAGGCCATGCCGACCGAACGAACTTCGCCGAGTCCTAAGCGCACAGATGGTTGAGCAAGTGGATAGCCACGATCATCAACGCCGTGCTCCCGGCCCTCACAACCCTCACGAGCGGAGGGCCACTCACATGTGGCCACCGCCAGGCTGGCGTTGAGGTCGGGAGCGAGGGTGGGCACACCGTGGCGACGAGCGTCGGCGGTGAGCGACTGTGGCGAATAGAAGCCCATCGGTTGGGCTTGGAGCAGCGCCGCGCAGAACGCTGCCGGATAGTGATGCTTCATCCAGCAGCTGGCGTAGACGAGATAGGCAAAGCTCACCGAGTGGCTCTCCGGGAAGCCGTAATTCGCAAACGCGGCGAGCTTGTCGTAGATGATTTCGGCGGTCTCACCTTCGATGCCATTGCGACGCATGCCGGCAAACAGACGGGCCTTGAGCTGCTCCATGCGCTCCGTCGACCGCTTGGACCCCATGGCCTGACGGAGCTGATCCGCTTCTGACGGCGAGAAGCCGGCAACGTCGATCGACATCTGCATGAGCTGTTCCTGGAACAGCGGAATGCCGAGGGTCTTCTTCAGCGACTTCTCCAGCAGCGGGTGCAGGTAGGTGACCGGTTCGAGCCCGTTGCGACGACGGATATAGGGATGCACCGACCCACCCTGGATGGGACCCGGACGGATGAGGGCGACCTCCACGACGAGGTCATAGAACGCGCGCGGCTGCAGCCGCGGCAGCGTGGCCATCTGGGCTCGGCTCTCGATCTGGAACACGCCGACGGTGTCGGCCCGACAGATCATCTCGTAGACATCATCTTCCTGCGGGATCTGTGACAGCTCGACCTCGACTCCGTGGAACTCACGAATGAGATCAACGCAATAGTGAAGCGCGCTTAGCATTCCGAGCCCGAGCAGATCGAACTTCACCAAGCCGGCGGCGGCACAGTCGTCCTTGTCCCACTGCATGACCGTGCGCAGCGGCGTGCTTGTGGTGGGCGTTCCTCCACCAGCACGGTTGCGTCTGGACAGCGGCCCCGTTCCCACCTTCCCCCGCTGTTCTGCTGTCGGGCGCCACCCCTCCACTGAGTTGTCGTCGTTGGTCTCGTCGTCGGGTTCTTGTGGCGGTGTGGGGATGAGCGCGTCGTTGTGGATGGAGGCGCGGCCCCATTCGACAGGAACCACTTCGACAACGGGACGGTCACAGATGACCATGCCGCCGGAGTGGATACCGAGGTGCCGAGGAAAGTCCTCGACCTCAGCGGCGAGGGCCAGGACGGGTGCGGGGATGTCGGTGGTGGGGTCGTTGGCGGTGGCGCGGACGCGGCCCCAACCATCGACCTGCTTGGCCCACGCATCGAGTTGCCCGGGAGCATGGCCGAGCGCGCGTCCCATGTCGCGCACCGCCGAGCGGGCCCGATAGGTGATCACGTTGGCCACCTGGGCGGCATTCTCCCGCCCATATCGTGCGTACACATACTGAATGACTTCTTCACGACGGTCGCTCTCGATATCGATGTCGATGTCGGGCGGACCATCGCGTTCGGGCGAGAGGAAACGTTCGAAGAGCAGACCAAGGCTCACGGCATCGGCGTTGGTGATGCCAAGGGCGTAGCAGGCCGCCGAGTTGGCCGCGCTTCCCCGTCCCTGGCAATAGATGTTGGACCGGCGGCAGAACTCCACCAGATCCCACACCACGAGGAAGTAGCCAGCGAACCCGAGATACTCAATGAGCGCGAGCTCGTGATCGATCTGTCGATAGGCCCCCGGTACTCGTTCGGAGTGCTCGCCGGCGATGGTCCCCGGGGCGCCCTTGCGGCGGCCGTATCGACGCTCGGCCCCGGCCTCAGCGAGCCGACGGAGCAGGGCCATCTCCGACAGGCCGTCGGGACAGGGATAGGGCGGCAGGTTCGGGGCCACAAGCGAAAGATCAAAGGCACACTCCCGCGCCAGTTCCGCGGCTCTGGTGACGGCACCGGGATAGCGGGCGAAACGACGGGCCATCTCCGCCCCGCTGCGAAGATGCGAAGCGGCGGCCGCCGGTAGCCATGGATCGACCTCGTCGAGACTGCGTCGGGCGCGCACCGCGGCCAGCGCGGTGGCCAGCGGACGACGAGCCGGATTGGCGTAGTGCACATTGCCGGTGGCGATGAGGTCAACCCCGGCGCGGGTGGCCAGGGTGGCAAGCCCATCGTTGCGAATGGAGTCGAGCGGATCACCGTGGTCCCACAATTCAACGACGACATAATCACGGCCGAACAACTCGATGAGCCGATCGAGTTCGCGCGCCGCCGCCCGCGGCCCTTCGTCGACCAACGCTCGGGGGACGGCACCCTTACGACAACCGGTGAGCACTTTCCAGTGGCCTCGGTTATCCATCTGCGCGCTTAGGTTCTCGACGCGCGAGGTACCGTAGGCCTGCGAGTGACGCCGAGTCCAGGCCGACGCCCCGGCGGGATGACGAGCCACTGCG
>JAYSTV010000277.1:0-8099 GCA_043719425.1 Acidimicrobiia bacterium
ATTCTCGATGTAGACCGTTGACATGGTGGATATGGCGTTTCCCGGCGAAGACGAACCGCGACCGATGCGACAACGCCATGGGCGACAGGAGCGACGACGGCCGAAGACGCGGCCAGCCCGGCCCTCGCGACGAACCGCAGGGATGCCCCGAGCCCTCCCGAACGCTCGGTCCTTTGTCGGTGCGCTGTTGTGTGTGAGTGCTGCGCTGATCGCCTGGTATGCGGCGACAGGCCGGTCAGACGAGCCGTTCCGACCGCTGATCGTGGCTGCCAGGGACATCTCCGCCGGCTTGATCGTCACGGCCGATGACCTCCGCATCGACAACGTCACGATCCGTCCGGAATTGCGGATCCGCACGTTCGCCGAACCAGCTGGCGTCATCGGACGAGCCGCGCTCGGTCCGATCGCCGCCGGCGATCCGGTCCTGCGCAGCGCCACGGCGGTCGATGGGACCGACAGCTCGCGTCGCCAGGTGTCCTTCACCCTGCCGATCGCCGCCGCCGTGGGCGGGACGCTGCGCAGCGGCGACACCGTCGACATCTTGGCCACCCTTCCCAGCACCGACTCGGGGCCCGACGTGACTCGCACGCTGGCCCGCAACGTCCTGGTCTCGCGCATCTCCGGCAACGACACCTCGGTGGTGAGTTCGAGCGGCGATCGGCTGATCACGCTGTCCATCGAGTCGACGGTGAACGCCGAGGACCTGGTGAACGCCGGAGCAATCGGGAAAATCCATCTCGTCAAGGCCACCGGCGCCACATCCGCCCCGGCCATCCGCTCCGTTGCCCCAGCGGAGCTGCGAGCGTCATGAGTGCCCGGTTCGTCGTCGTCGCTCTCGCCCGGCCGCGGGTCGCGTGGCTCGACCGGGTCGTGCAGCTGGCCAACAGCGGGGCGGTCTCCGCGGAGGTCCGCAAGTGCGTCGGTGTGGCCGACCTCCTCAGCCAGATCGGACCGGGTCGGCCGGTCTCGGCGGCCATGCTCGACGCATCGGTCCATGGAGTCGACCGCGATCTCATCCAACGACTCCGAGCCGAAGGCGTGTTGGTCGTGGTCGTGGCCGATCCGCAGGTTCCCCACGACTGGGCCGCACTCGGCGCCGACGCTGCGGTTCGGCCCGATTTCAGCGCCCACGAACTCCTCGACACCCTGTTGCGGTCCGCTCGTCCCGTTCCTCGCGCCGAGTTTGCGTTGCTTCCCGGACCTGGCGCCGGTCAAGGACCCGCGCCGTGGGACGGCGCCCTCGTGGCCGTCATCGGAGCCGGGGGCACGGGCGTCTCGACGGTCGCCATCGCCGCCGCCCAAGGACTTGGGTTCGGCAATCGGCGATCGTCGACGGCCCTCGTCGACCTGAAACTCTGTGCTGAGCAGGCCATGTTGCACGACGCAGATCCTGCCAATCCGGGACTGCTCGAACTCGTCGATCTCTGTCGACTGGAATCACCCGAAGCGACCGTGGTCAGGGGTCTGCTAACCGGAGTCCCGAACCGGGCCTACGACCTTCTGCCGGGGCTTCGTCGACGAAGGTTGTGGACCCAGCTGCGTCCCACGTCGTCACTCGAAGCGTTGAACGCACTGCGTCGTTCCTACGACGCGGTCGTGGCCGATCTCGACGCGGACCTCGAAGGTGAGCACGAATCGGGGTCAATGGATGTTGAGGATCGTCATCAGCTGAGCCGCATCGCCCTTGAACACGCCACGGTCGTACTGGCGGTCGGTCATTCTTCGATGAAGGGAGCGCACAGCCTTACCCGGATCATCCGTGACACTGTCGATTTCGGGGTCGACCCGACGCGTATCCAACCGGTGTTCAACCACGCCGCGCCCGGGGCTCGGTCACGAGCTGGATACAGCGCGGCCTTGGCGCAGCTGTGCGACGGGGTCGGCCTCACGACGAGCCCGCTGTTCGTTCCCACCCGCGACATCGACGATCGCCTTCGGGCCCTTACCCCGTTTCCCGGCGCAATCGTCGACCCGATCGCGGGCGCTCTTCGTTCTCGTATCCGGCCACCGGCCGTGCCCCACGGCCGTTTCGAACCACGCTCGGCTCGGCGAAGGTTCGGCCGCCCAATGTTGACCTCATGAGTTCTGACGTGCTCGCCGCGCCGTCGCCTGAGGCCAATGCGCTGGATGGGGTGTTCCATCGAGCGCCTCTGCTGGCCGTGGAGGAACGAGTTCGGCAGCGTTCCACCGACGAACGCCTTGACCTGTCAACACCGGGAGCCAAACATCGACTCCGCTCGCTGATCGCCGAAGAGGCCGCCGCGTGGCATGTCCTATTCGAGCGCGGCATCGTCGGCTTCGACATCGCCGATGTGGAAACTCTCACGACTCGGGCCATGCGCAACATCGCCGGCTATGGCCCGCTCGAAGAATTGCTGAGCGACGACGATGTGTTCGAAATCATGGTGAACGGGCCGTTCGCCATCTTCGTCAAACGCCACGACGGCTCGTCGGGGTTTCACCATGAGGTGTTCCACGACGACGACCATGTCCTACGTACAGTTACGAAATTGCTCGACGACAGCGCGTCGGGATCCCATCGCAAACTTGACCCGGCCGAAGGTCTGCAGGATGCCCAACTCGACGGTGGCGCGCGGCTGCATTTGGTCCACGGCGACATCGCCCGAGACGGTCATCTGTTGCTCAATATTCGCAAGCATCGCGGGCTGGCTATTCGCAACATCGACGAACTCGTGCGGCGTCGCATGCTCGACCACGCCGCCGCCGATCTCGTGAAGGCGTTCGTTGGCGCTCGCGCCACGATGATCGTGTCCGGCGCTCCCGGGTCGGGAAAGACGACCTTGCTCTCGTGTTGTTTGGCCGAGCTCGATCCGGCACTGCGAGTCGTCACTGCCGAAGAAGTCTTCGAAATCGACGTGCCACTGCCCAACGTGGCGGCCATGCAGACCCGACCGCTGCGACACGACCGGGCCGAAGTTGACCTCCGTCGACTCGTCGCGGGGTTTCTGCGCATGGCGCCGGACATTGCCGTTGTTGGTGAGGTTCGTGACCGCGAGGCGCTCGCCTTTCTTCTGACGTTGTCGTCGGGCGTAAAGGGCTACACCACGTTGCACGCCGGGTCGGCGCGCCAGGCGTTGACCCGGCTTCGCTTTGTCTCCCAGTTGGCCGACGTCGGTAGCGAGATTCCGCTGTCGGCGCTACAGGGACTCATCTCCGAGTCCGTCGACATCGTGGTGCAGTGCGAACGTACGGCGGAAGGGCCGCGAATCATGGAGATCGTGGCGGTCGAGGACCATCAAGGCGGAGCCGACACCACCGCGTTCACCACAACCGAGTTGCTGCGTCGGCCCCACGCCGGCGCCGAACTGCAGTGGACCGGACAGGTGCCCGTTCGACTCACTCGATTGTTCGAGACCAGGGGTCTCGACATTGTCGCCCTGCTGCAACGGTGCTGTGTCGCCGAGGACGCGAAGCGATGATCGACCGCGACCTTCTGGCGATCACTGCCGCCGCGGCCGCCGGGACGGGCGTGCATCTTCTCGTTCGTTCGCGCCCCGCGCGAACGCGGTCCACCCGTTCCCCGCTCACCGAGTGGCTGCGTCAGTCTGGGGTCGACGGGGTTTCGCCCGTCGAATTCGTAGTTGTCGAACTCGCCGTGCTGGTCGCCACCACTGCCGTGTTCATGGTGCTCTTCGGCGCCATCGTGCCGGCCTTCGCCGCCGGGCTGGGCGCGATGGCCGCACCACTTGCGACATACCGCAATCGTCGAGCGCAGCTCACCGAGGTGGCCCGCAACACCTGGCCATCGCTCTTGGAGGAACTGCGCCTGCAAGTCGGCACGCTCGGTCGTTCAGTCCCGGCGGCGCTGTTAGACGTCGGTCGACGAGCACCCACCGAGCCAATGCGCCTGGCCTTCGAAGCAGCTCATCGCGAGTGGTTGCTCTCCACCGATTTCACCCGTGTCGTTCGCATGCTGCAGGACCGCCTCGCCGATCCGACGGCCGACACCGTGCTCGATACGCTCCTCGTGGCCAGTGAGATCGGCGGGACCGATATCGATCAGCGTCTCGCACGACTCGTGGCCGATCGACAGATTGATCTCCGACATCGCCACGAGGCCCGCAGTCGCCAGTCCGGCGTTCGGTTCGCCCGCTGGTTCGTGTTAATCGTGCCCTTTGCCATGGCCCTTGTCGGTCTCGGCATCGGTGATGGCCGGGCGGCGTACCGCGAGCCGGCCGGACAGATCGTCGCTGGCCTGGCCGTCGCGTTTGTCGTCGGCTGCTGGTGGTGGTCGGCGGTGATTCTGCGCTTGCCCGAGCAGCGCCGGATCGCTCGAATCACGGTCGTGGTCGGCGAATGATCCGCCTGCTCCTGCTGGCCGGTGTGCTGGGCACCGTTGGCCTGGCCATCGTGTTGTCGCGCGCCCCGTGGTTCCGTCAACCCGACCTGGCCAGTCGGCTCCGTCCTCACACTCCCGGCCTTGTGGAGCGCCGACCCCGCGTGCTGGGCGCTCGAAGCTTCGGCGACGCCCTCGGCCCCGCCGCGCAATATCTCGGCGATGCGGCTGCCCGGGTGGTCGGCATTACCGAAGATCTGGGCCGGCGCCTCGACCGGCTGCATCGCACGATCACGCCGATGCAATTCCGCATCGACCAACTGCGCCACGCCGTGTTGGCCCTGCTCGGCATGAGTGTAGCCACGACCGTACTTCGACTCCCTTCATCGCTGGTGGTCGTCATGGTGCTCGCCACACCGCTGCTGTCACTCCTGATCGACGAACAGCGCTTGTCCTCAGCTTCGACCCGATGGAAACGCGATGTGTCGCTCGAACTGCCGATCATCGAGGAGCAACTCGCCATGCTGCTCGATGCCGGTTGGAGTTTGGGTGGCGCCCTTGGACACGCCAGCGAACGGTCGTCCGGACCCGTGGCGAAAGACTTCTCGCGGATACTCCGGTCGGTGCGCCGAGGCAACAGCTACCGCGAAGCTCTCGTCGAGTGGAAGACCATCGCCGACGTGCCGGCCGCAGATCGCCTTACATCGATTCTCGTGCTTGCCGATCAGGGCGCCGATCTCGGTCGTCTCGTGTCCGACGAGGCCCAGTTCGGTCGCGACGAACGCCACCGCGAGTTGCTGGCCGCAGTCGAGCGCAAGGGCCAGCAGGTGTGGATCCCAGTCACGGTGGCCGCCCTCGTTCCGGGCTGCATGCTCCTGGCTCTTCCTTTCATTCGCGCGCTGAACTTCTTCGGTTCCTAAGCGCGCATGTCTTGTTCTCACCATCAACCACCACAGGAGAAACATCATGAAGAAGCTGCTCGAAGCCAAGCGCAACGGTTCCAACGAAACCGGCGAAGGGGTCATCTCACTCGCCATCGCCGTGTTGATCATGGCCGTCATTGGCGCGGCGATGTTCATCACGTTCAGCAAGATCAGCAAGGACACGGGGACCAAAGCCGAGACCAAGATCGCCACCATCGACTGATGCCAACCGCGCCGTCGCACGAAAACGGCTCCGGGCTGATCACGTCGATCCTTGGAACGTTCCTGGTACTGGCCACCGTGTTCGTGTCGGTCGAGGTATTGGTCACGCTGCATCGCCGCACCATTGTCACCGGCTTGGCCAGTGACCTTGCTCGCCGCCTTGCCCGCGACGAGTCGCTCGACCGCGACCGGGAATCGGCTTACGTCGCTCGAGGTCTCGGCCCGGGGGCAGGCGTCATGGCCATCTACGATGGTGACGACGTGGTCGTTACCATCACGGCCAAAGGACCGGGCATCGCCCCGCTCGGCGTGCTGAAACCACTCACGCGGATTCGGCGGACCGTTCGTGCGCATCGCGAGGCGTTCGTGAGCGTCGAGCCATGAAACGCACACGTTGTGGCTGGCGTCGCTCGCCGCGCACACTCGCGAATGAGCGCGGACAGGCGGGGGCCGAAGTCATCGTCGGCGGCGTAGTCATGATCATCGCCATCACGCTGGTGCTGACCAACGTCTGGGCCGTGCTCGATACCAAGATGATGGCGAACGATGCCGCTCGGGCGAGCGCCCAGGCCTACATCGAGGAAGACGACGGACCGTCGGCCAACGCCGTTGCGGAGGCCACGGCGGAGCGTCAACTGCAACCGCGTTTCGGCTCCGCATGGAAAGCAATCCCGCTCGTGAATCGGTTCGGGCGATGCGAGTCAATCGCCGTTCGAGTGGAGATCAAGGTGGGGCTCATCGCCGTGCCGTTCATCGGCTCCGTCGGTGGAACGAAGATCGTGTCGTCCACTCATCGAACGCGCATCGACCCGTATCGAAGCGGTCTCCTCGGCGAAGCGGCTTGCGATGGCTGAGTTGAGCTCTCGCACTGGCGAACGAGAACGCGGCTCGGCCATGTTGCTGGTGCCCGCGGCGATGATCATCGTGGTCCTGATGGCGGCGGTCACCCTTGACTCGGCGCACGCATTCCTGATGCAGCGAGAATTGGCGGCCACGGCCGACGCGCTCGCCAACGATGCCATCGCCGCCATCGACGCTGACCGCGTGTACAACGGCGACACGCTCAAGCTCTACGCCGACGCTCGCCTCGAAACGATCGTCGCCCCCAGTCAGACCGGCCGGGTGGGCGACGAGGTGGTCCCGGACAAGGTCGTGCTGCGGCGCATCGACGATGCCGGCATCGAAGTAGAACTCACCGCCCGGGTGCGTCCGTACTTCAGCCGAATCTTGCGACCGGCCAGCTGGACGATCCGGGCCACGGCGCGGGCCTATCCAATTTCCGAAGAGCAACCGTGAGGGCGATTCGATTCGCCACGATCGAGCAATCTTGCGTCGACACCATGCCAGCACCTCGACGGGCCGCCCCCTCAATCGGCACGATCGTTCGATGACGCTTTCCTCCCAGCCCAGTGTGTTCATGTCGTCGAATGATGAACGTGCTGCCGCTCGCCGTCAGCTCGTCGGGGTGGTCGCCGGGGCCGTCGTCGTGCTCGTCGTGTCGATGCTGCTTGATCGATCGGAACTCCGGCTCACCGGACCGTGGCGCTCCCTCGGATCGTGGACGGGATCCGACGCCGGTTTGCTCGGTCTCCGGGTCCTGCGGGCAGTGTCATTTTTTGGTGCGGTGGCCGTACTTGTCTGGCTCGCTGTTTTGATGGTTCTCTGCTTTCCGCAGCGCGGGCGCGCCGTCGTTTCGCGACTTGGCGTTCCGGGCGCCGGACTCGTGCGCCGAGCCCTCATCGGTACCCTCACGGTTGCCATCGCCACGTCCGGCGGTTCGTCGGCGTTCGCCACCTCACGATCGATCACTGCGCCGAAGGACGCCAACGGCGGTCAGCGCTGGCCGACGCTTCGTATCCAAGACGAGACGCCCGTTGCCGCCACCACGATCCTTCCGCCGCCAACGGTCCCGCCGCTGGTGACTGCGACCACACCCACGACGCCAGCCACGCCAACGGCGATGACCGCCGTGCCAACCACAACGGTGCCCACGAGCGCAGTACCGAACAGCGCTGCGCTACCGATCGATCGTCAGCCAACGACCACGGCCGGACCTCAGCTACCCGGCGCCGTCCGCGGCCACGTGGCCGTCACCCGTAACAACACCTCCGAACCCGCCGTGCCGGCCCGCACCGTGCGCGCCGGCGAGAGCTTCTGGTCGATCGCCGAGGACGAGGTGCTGGCCCAGGTCGACGAAGCGACCGAGGTCGACATCTCCCGGTACTGGGTCCGCCTCATCGACGCCAACCGAGACCGCATTCCGGACCCCGCGAATCCCGACCTGCTCCTGATCTCGACCGAGCTCGTCCTGCCTGCCATCGCCCCGCCGGTCGTGAGCTAACACAGCTCAATCGGGCTCAGCTCAGCGAGGGGCCCGTCATCGCGCCGCCATCGATCACCAGATGGGCGCCCGTGATCCATGAGGCGGCGTCGGAGCACAAGAACAGGGCGGCGCGACCGATGTCGTCGGGCTCACCGAGACGGTCGAGTGGCATCGACTTTGCTATGCGCGCTTCGTTTGGCTCCCACAGTGCCTTGGCCATGTCGGTCTTGACCAGTCCCGGGGCGATGGCGTTGACCCGGACTGCCGGGGCCATCTCGGCCGCCATCTGCCGGGTCAGGTGCAGCACAGCCGCCTTGGTCACGTTGTAGTAGCC
>JAYSTV010000278.1:0-3333 GCA_043719425.1 Acidimicrobiia bacterium
CAGCGACAGTCCCGATGCACCGTGGGTAGCGAGTTGTCGACGCGCCGCGGCCTTGATTTCGTCAACAAGTTCGGCGCGCACCCGGGCACGAACGGAGGCGGCGGTCGGCATGACGAGATTCTACGTCCCTGCGTGACAGGGAAGATCATGTGACCAAAACGAGAGCGCTGCTCTTGACACCGAGACCGTCGATCGTGAACACTGAACTCATCCGAGAGCACCGCTCTCTTTTTGTAGGAGAACACCATGAGCAACCACATCATTTTCGGAGCCGGTCCGGTTGGCCACGCCACGGCCACGGAGCTTCTCGCCCGGGGCGAGCGCGTGACCGTCATCACGAGAACCGGGAGCGGCGACATGCCGACCGGCACCCACCGCGTCCAAGCCGACGCGGCCAACGCCGCCGCTGTTCTCGACGCCACGAAAGGCGCAACGACGATCTACAACTGCGTGAACCCGGAGTACAGCAAGTGGGCCACCGATTGGCCTCCCATTCATGCCGCTCTCCTCGCCGCCGCGGAGCGTCACGCTGCGGGCCTGGTGATCATGGGCAACCTCTATGGCTACGGTCCGCTCGACCGACCCTTTCGCGAAACCGACCTTCTCATCGCGACGGGCACCAAGGGCCGAGTACGAGCGCAGATGTGGGAGTCGGCGCTGGCCGCGCACCAAGCCGGTCGAGTCCGCGTGACCGAAGCCCGAGCCAGCGACTTCATCGGTCCTCGCGTGCTCGGCGCGAGTATGGGTGAACGGGTTGTTCCGAACGTGATTGCGGGAAAGGCGGTGTCGCTGCTTGGGCGCGTCGACGTGCCGCACGCCGTCACGGCCATGCACGACGTTGGCGTGGCCATGGCCACACTCGGAACCGAAGAGCGCGCCTACGGACGGGCGTGGCATGTGCCGACCGCGCCGGCCCGAACCCAACGTCAGATCATCGAAGGCCTGTGCGCGGCCGCCAACGTGAAGACCGTCAAGGTGCGGTCGATGCCGTCCGCCATGCTCGCTGTCGTGGGGACGTTCGTGCCGATGCTGCGTGAGCTGCGCGAGGTGGAGTACCAGTTCGCCACCCCGTTCGATCTTGACTCCAGCGACTTCACCGCCACGTTCGACGTGAAGCCGACCCCGCTCGACGACACCCTCGCAGCAACGGTCGCGTGGTACCGGGACAACTTCAACAAGTAGGCGTATCACTCAGCGCTGGCGGGACCCACGGACTACGGTCGAGGCGATGGCCACGGATCGACGCGCACAACGATCCGGCGCCGTATGACCGCCCAGAACGTTCCGTCCACGACCGAAGTTGTCGCCCGCATCCGTGCCCCCTGGGCGTTCGGCGGTCGCACTGTCGACATCGAGAACGTCGAGCGCCTTCTCGATGGCGATGGTCAAGCCGCGGTGTTCCTCTTCGGTTCGGCCGGGGTCGGAAAGACTCGACTGGCGGCCGAGGTTCGCCGGCGCTACGAGGCCCGGGCCATGGCCACGTTTCGGATCGTCGGAACGGCTACGGCCACCAACATTCCGTTCGCCGCCGTGGCCCACCTCCTGCCGAACCAACTCACGGCCGACGCCGACCGGCTAGTGGCGAGCGATGCCGCCAACGAAGCCGCGCTCCTCGTTGGCAGGGTCCAGACATCCGTACGTGAACATACGACTGGCCGGGTGATCGTCTTCGTCGACGACGCCCACCTGTTGGATTCGCTGTCGGCCACCGTTGTATCGACGCTCATTGCCACTGGATCAGCGCAGGTCATTGCGACCGTTCGCGCGGGGGAAGAGCTTCCCGACGCACTCGCTGGCGCGCTGCGTAGCGGTGAGGCGACGCGACTTGATGTCCGAGAGTTGGGCACAACCGACGTCGATTCCATCGTCCGAAGCGCGCTCGGCGCGCCGCTCGACAAAGCCTCGCTTGCCGCCTTCTGGTCAACCGCGGCGGGAAGCATGCTGTACCTGCGCGAGCTCGTCCTCGGTGCCCTGGAAGCCCACCAGCTCACGCCGTACGACGGGCTATGGCATCTCCATGGACCTCCGTCGCCGAATCAGCGGCTGCGGGACCTGCTTGGCACGCGCCTGGCCAACGTGTCGGCCGGCGACGATCACGCAATTGCGCTGCTGGCCGTCGGCGGACGACTGGAGCTCACCTTGCTCGAATCGCTGGCCAGCGATGCTGATCTCGTCGAGCTCGAAGAACGAGGCATCCTCACCGTCGTCGAGCCGCTCTCCGGTTGCACTCCGGAACGCTTCACCGCAGGAAGTCGGCGCGCCACTGAGGTGATGTTTGCCCACCCGCTTTTCGGTGAAGAGGTTCTCGCCCGCCTCTCCAAACTTCGTCTGCGATCAATTCGCCTCGAACTGGCCAGCGCTCTCGAGGCACGCCATTTCGACAACCCCAACGACGTATTGCGGGTCGCCGTACTGCGACTCGACGCCGGTGCACCGGGCGATGCCCGAGCACTGGAGCGCGGCGCTCGACTCGCTCGATTCGTTCACGACTTTGCCGTTACCGCGAGGCTCGCGGGCGCCGCGTTCGTCGACGAACCAACTCCGTTGCTTGGCCTGCTGCTCGGCGAATCGCTCTACGAAACCGGACGGTTCGATGAATCGGTCGACGTCCTTCGCCGCGCGTTGATGACCACCAGCGATGAGCGCGAGATCGTGTCCATCGGCGGCCAGCTGTTGACCGCGCTGTTCTGGGGCGTGGGTGACGACGACGCCGCTGCGCTGGTCGTCGACGAACTCGCCGACCGTGTCTCGGACCCCGAATGCGTGGGCGCGCTTCTTGCCCACCGAGCATCGATCGCTACCTTCGGCGGGAACCCAGCCCTCGGGCAGCAGCTTCTCGACTTTCTACCAACACTCGAAGACCCAATGGCATTCAGTCAGATCTCCGTGACCCGGTCCACGACGCTCACGCTGGTTGGACGATCTGCGGAAGGTCTCGCCAACGCCGATCGAGCGCTGGCGATGCGCGACGGCTTCGCCGAACCACTCTCCCTGCCGCATCCGAGTATTCACCTGGCCAACGGCGCGTTCGCGTTGCTCCACGGAGGATCACCGGGCGAGGCTCTCACCCGGGCCAAGGCCGGGTATGAGCAGGCCGTTGCCGATCGGGTTGCGGTGAGCTTGGTGTGGTGCCAACTCGTGACCGGCGACGCTTGCCTCATGCTCGGGCAGGGGGCCCATGCGCTCGCTCATTTCGAGGTCGCGTTGCGTGATGCACTGCGCGAACTGTTCCGAGGCCAGGTCGCTATGGCATGGGCCGGGATTGCCATGGCGAGAGCCCGCCTCGGTGATGCCAACGGAGCCCGAGTGGCCATGGTGAGGTCCGACGCCGAG
>JAYSTV010000279.1:0-8090 GCA_043719425.1 Acidimicrobiia bacterium
GGAGCCACGTGCAGGGTCAAGCCATTGAGCACGGGTTCGTCGCGGACGAACGAGAAGTGCACATCGTCGAGGTGAACGGCGCCGGCCCCCACGGAAAGCTCGGATGCTCCCGGCCGTTGCACCACCGAGGTCTGGAGATCCAAGAGCTCGTAGACCCGCTCAGCACCGGCACGGGCCATTTGCGACAGGGCAAACACCATGGCCGAAAAGCGGATCGGGGCGATGAGCTGTCCGAGATAGGTCGCAAAGGCCACGAACGTGCCGATGCTGACGGAGTCCCGCCGGACCAGCACACCACCGAGTAACAGCAACGCCACCGAGGCGAGCGACGGCACGGCCGCCAGGACCGGTGTCCATCGGGCGTTGAGCCGAACGTTGCGAACCTTGCTCGAATACAGCGTTCGCGCCGCCGTCTCCAGCCGGGCCAACTGGGCCTGTTCCTGGCCGAATCCTTTCACCACGCGCACACCGACGATGGACTCGTCGGCGATGTTGGCGAGGTCACCCTGTTTGGCCTGCGCGTCGAGACTCGACGGGTACACCCACTTGCGGAGCTGCGCGCCCGCCAGCCACAGCGCCGGCAGCATGGACAGCACGACGACGGTGAGCAGGGGCGAGAGCATCAACATGACAACGACGGAAATCAGCAGTTGAACCACGCTCGAGCTCACGAGCGGAATCGTGGAGATCAGTTGGTTGATCATGGTGACGTCGGCGTTGGCGCGACTCACCACCTGACCCTGCGAGAGCGCGCCGTGGGTCACCGGATCCAGCTGTTGTAAGTGCGCATGCAAACGTCGTCGCAGATCGGTCTCTGCTTCGATCGCCACCCGACCACCGAACCACCGCCGCATCCACGTGGCTACGCCGCGGACAACAGCAAGCAGGAGGAGGATGGTGATACCGACGGACACGTGCGAGCCGGTGCGATCAAGTGCCCGATCGATCACGTCGCGCACCACAACCGGAGTGGCGATCGATCCCGTGGCACCAAGCAGTGCGCCACTCATCGCCAGGATCACCAAGCGGCGATGGGGACGAAGATCCGCGACGATACGACGGAACCATCCAGGCGCCGACGCCAATTCATTTATGGCTGCTTGGACAGAGGTCACGGAGCTAGTCACGGGGTCGGGAGCGTTCATGAGGTTCCGAGTCCGAGGAGCTCACGAAAGTGCTGCCCACGTTCGCGGTAGTCGGCGAACCGACCGAAGCTGGGCGCACCCGGTGAGAGCAGGATCACTCCGCCTCTCGGGGTGACCCGTTCGGCTTCGAGAACAGCGCGATCGAATCCGTCGGGACCGCTGAACCCTTCCACGCGCACATGACCGACGTTCGCGGCACGTACCGCATCGGCGATGAGCGGAATGAGTCTCTCGCCGCTCTGTGGCACCCCGAACACCCACGTGGGCGCGTGACGTCGAGCACAGGCTTCAGCCAGCGGGAGGTAGTCGAGACCGCGGTCGTAGCCGCCAACGATGATCGACACGGGCCGGTCAGCGAACGCCGCGAGCGCGGCCGCAGCCGCTTGCGGGGCCGTGGAGAGCGAGTCGTCGATCACCGACCGGCCATCGATTTCGCCGACGGCCTCCAATCGATGGGCTAGCGGCTGGAACGACGAAAGCAATGCGCGCAGATCATCTCGTCGCGCGCCAAGATCATGACCCAGGAGACGAATCAAGCTAAGCGCGCCGGCCATGTTCAATGCATTGTGCGCGCCGATCAGATGACTTTCGACGAGATCGACCAGCACCGCGCCGTCGGTATCGACGACGCGCGAGCCATCGCCGCGAATCGTTCCTTCGCCACCGAAGCCGTGCGTGTGCGGCCGATCCCGAATCAGCTGGGCCACGTCGGCATTGCCCACGTTGGCGGCCAACGCAGATCCGCTGCCGTGGTTGAAGAGATTGAGCTTGTCGGCGTAGTACCGATCGAGCGTCCCATGCCAATTGAGGTGTTCGGGAAAGAGCGACGTGAGCACGCCGTGCTGCGGGCTCACGCTCACTTCCGCACTTTGAAAGCTGGAGAGCTCAAGTACCCATCGCGGCGCCGCCGGCGACGAAGGATCGAGCCGTCGATCAAGCTCGTGGCCGAGCACATCGATCGGAGCGACCCCAATATTGCCGGCGAGAACCACGCGCTCACCGAGACCGCGGAGCAGATGGTCGAGCAGCGCCGACGTGGTGCTCTTCCCCTTGCTCCCGGTGACTCCCACGCTCCCCGTTCCGTCGGTCTCGGCAAACCACAGGGCCGTGCCACCGGTGACGGCTCGGCCCACACTCAGTTCGGCGAAGGCACCGAGGTACGGACTCACGCCGGGCGACTTGACGATCACCTCGGCCGCAGCCACGGCGGCGCAACCGTGCGCCGATGACGAGGAGAGTGCTACTGACTCCGCCGACGGCTCACCGTCGATCACCACCGTGAGCTCCGACGGTGGCGCATGACGGGTGATCACATCGACCGCCGCTTTTCCTTCGCGACCTTCACCCCACACCACCACGCGACGCCCCGCGAGGTCGCGGAGACGTATCCCCGCGGTGGCGAACGCACTCACTGGTCAACCACGGCGGCATAGGGCGACGGCAGATCGACCGAGAGCGCAGTGAGCACGCCGTCGCGATCATCCGCCGTGGGCCAGAGGTTGGCGGTGCGCACCCGAGCGACCAATTCGTCGACGACGCGATGATTGATCCAGTCCGGTCGTTCGCTGATCATGGCGAGCGCCACGCGGCACTCCAGGCTTTCGCCGACGCATTCGAACGGCTTCCACGACGTGAGACCGAGCAGCGCGTGGTAGCCGATCGGGTCGGACACGGTGAACACATCGGCACCCCAAATTGCTTCGACGTCGACACGCGGCAACACGGTGGCCAGGGCCAGAAAGACAAACTGACATTTGGCACAGGTGGCATCCCATCGGTCCACACGTCGAAGCGGGTCGGTGCGGAATGCCCCGTTGCACGACGAGAACGTGGTGAAGTAGCGCGATCCGTGGTCGGCGAACGAGCGGGCAATGGAGAGCTCGGACATACCCCGCAAGAGGGAAAACGCCCGCAGGCTCGGCGTGATACGAGCCAGCGCGGCGGATAACAACGCTTCGGCTTCGGCGCCCTTCGACCACTGATGATTGATTTCAGTCCCGCGATAAACCACGTTGCCTTCCGACGCGGACCGTTCGTTCGACAACACCACGGCGTCGTGGCCGCCGAGGGCGGCAGCCACGAGTGATGCCCAGGTAACGATCGCCGTGACCGGCACGTGACCATTCCGGGCGCCGGCCTGAACGAGCGAACCCAGCTGTGGATCGAGGACGCGTTCAACGGCAACGTCGCCCAGCCCGGATGCGGCGATCACGTCGGCGATCACCGGGAACCGTCGAACAGTGACCAGTGTTGGGCGCAGTCCGGCGGCGCGAAGCAGCTCAATCGACACACACGAGTCCTTTCCACCCCCCACGGGAGTCAAGGGCCCATTCATCAGTGTGCATACGATTGGAGCAAAACCGCTTCCGGCCAACTGAAGATCGCGGTAGGTCCACGTGGGATCGAGCAGGGGCAGATCGTTCTCCCAGCTGAACTCACCGAGCCCGTTGGTCAGAAGCGAGCGATGATACGACGCGTCGGCCTCGGTCCACGTGCCGTGGTCCACAATTACCTGCGCCGGTGCCGCGAGCTTGTAGTAACTCAACCCGGCAATCACGCAGAGATGATCAAGCAACTTCGCGACGATGGCGAGTCGATCGGCACCGAGTTGTTTGGAGTCTGGCCGTAGGTCGGTTGCCTCAGCGGAGGTGCGAGAGTCAACGTTGGGGAACACGTAGTTCTCCTCCAATGACACGCTGGACCCATCGTCGAACTCGAGGGCGTAGCGACACACGACCTCGCCAGTCACGTCATCAAACGTCCAACCGACACTGCGGAACGCCACGCACCGGTCCGGGTCGAACATCCCGTGCGCTCCTTCAACCATCACCTGAGCCACGCTACCGCCAGCGGCAAAAAACGAACGACCCCTGCCTTCGTTGGACCATCACGTGATCAGCGACCGCCGGAGGCAAACGCGGCGGTGATGCGACGTTCCCATAACCAGCCATGCAGGGCGTTGATGGGCAACGGTCGGCTCAACACATAGCCCTGTCCGACGGACACACCGAGCTCGTTGAGTCGTTCCCATGTCCGTTCGTCCTCGACGCCCTCGGCCACCGTGGTCAGGCCGAGTTGATCGGCCAGGGTGACCACGGCGGTCACGATTGCGGCCGCATCTTCGTCGGTCGCCACGTCTTTCACCAACGCTCGATCGAGTTTGAGTTCGTCGGCAATGAGGCGTCGGAGATAGCCCAGCGATGAGTACCCGGCGCCGAAGTCGTCGATCGACAACCCCACACCGAGAGCATTGAGATCACCAAGGGCCCGAGCCACATCGGGGTCGTCGTCGACATACTCCCGCTCCGTCAGCTCAAACACGAGACCCGATGGTTCGACCTGGGCCGCACAGAGCTGCTCCTCGACCCACGCCAGGAGATCTGGGCGCTTGAGGGTCTGTACCGAAACGTTGACGCTGACCGACGCCTGCAGGCCACGGTCGCGCCACGACTTGCAATCGGCCAGCGCCGTTCGCAACACGAACTCGGTAAGCGGCTCGATCAGACCGGATTGTTCGGCCAAACCGATGAATTCGTCGGGCGCAATGTTTCCGAGCAGGGGGTGGTTCCAGCGCACCAGAGCCTCAACGCCTTCAACGATTCCTGAGTCGAGGCGGGCCTTTGGTTGATAGTGCACCGCCAGCGAACCGGTGGCGAGCGCGCCCCGAAGTTCGCGGAGAAGTTCGACGCGCCGGTGGCTTTGCGTTTCCATGTCCGGCACGAACACCTTGGGCACCGTCTCGCCGCGGGCCTTCGCCTCGAACATGGCCAGGTCGGCGCGTCGCATGACAATGGCATGGCCGCGGCCGTGATCGGGAATGAGCGCAACGCCCACCGCGGCATCCAACGACACCGTGGCGGCGTCGAGCGCGGCGGCCGACCGCACGGCCGTGAGCACCCGGTTGGCGATGACAAGGGCAATGGCTTCGTCGACATCGGGGACAAACACGGCGAACTCATCGCCGCCCAGTCGGGCCACGGTGGCGGTGCGCGGCAACACGGCCCGGATACGTTCGGCCAACAGCACCAAGACATCGTCCCCGAGGTCGTGGCCGAGCGTTGAGTTGATCTCCTTGAAACCATTGAGGTCGAGCGAGAGCAACGCGGCGCGACGGTTTGTGGCGAACTCGTCGATGGCGATGTTGAGGCCGTGGCGGCTCACGAGCGACGTGAGCGGATCGACGAACGCGGCGCGCGCCTTGGCCCGCAACTCTTCCTGGACGCGCTCTTGTAGGCGACTTGCCTGCACCGCGACGGCGGTCTGATCGGCCATGGTGGCGAAGAGCTGGCAGTCCGATGGCGAGAACGTGGGGAACTCGTCCGGCCGGTTCCGCACGGCCAACACACCGAGGACTTCGTCGCCATGCATCAGCGGCGCCGCCAAAATGTCACGCGCACCAACGCTCTGGCGGTATGACTGCGCGTCGTCGCCCACGGTGGCGGCGTTGACCACAACCGCTCGCTTGGTGGCCACAATGCGTTCCCAGAGCCAGTCGCCCGGCACCGGCACGCCAACGCCCCGGGACTCGTCACCCGAGATCGCCCGCACGGCAATCTCGCCCCGGGAAAGGGTGATCTCGCCCGTTTCCGCATTGAGGAGCAGCCGGGCCTGCTCAGCGGCCCGCTCGCTCGTCAGCTGCTGATCACCGGCACTGCGAGAGAGCGACGAGGTGTATTCCTGCAACAACCGCAACCGCGAGAAGCGCTCGCGCATCATCACGTAGGCCCGGTACGCCATGATCGGGACGGCGCACGAGATCAGCACAAGAAACACGGCGAGACGGCTCTGCGTCTGCACCATGGCCGCCACGAGGGCCATCGAGGTGAAACACAGACACGACGCCATGGCCACCAGTGTGGTGGCGCTCAGGCTTCGCAGCGCCACGTTCTCGTGGGTGACAACGCCGATGAGGTGAACCACGGCGAGACGAGCGAAACGGACACCGAGCACGGTCGCCAGGACCGCTAACCACGTCGCCGTGCGCAGGACAAACGGATCCGGATCGATCCGGCCGAGAACCTCCAACACGATGGCGATTTCCACCACCGCAATGGCCGCGCTCCGAAGCCGCTCGAGGCGGATCTGCGAACGACTCGCGGCGACGGCGGCGAGCATGCCGATCACGCCCGCCAGCAGCACTTCGAGCGGCCGTGACGAGAACACGGCCAGAACGAGCGGGACCTCGGTGGCGGCGACCACGTGGACCGTGCCGCCGATGCGTTCGCGCAGGCTGTATCGGGCGCCGATAAAGAAGCCGACGACGAGCAGGATGAGCGGGATTCGGACCCCGCTGGCCGGCGCCGGCACCCGGCGTAGATCGAGAGCAAACGCGGCCACGACGGCGGCCGCCCCGCTGACGAGCAGCACCCCGGCGATCCCCACGCTCCGCGTTGGCCGAGCGGCTTCCGGCAATTCACCGAAGAACTCGGTCGACGGAAGATCCGTCGTCTCGAAAGCCCCCACCAAATCGGCGTTGGCATCAAAGCCGCCGAGGCGGGCGGATGGCGGGTGCACGAGCGTCACAGCCGCTCCAGTTTGGTCGAGATGGCCCGACCTATGCGCGCATAGGTCGGGGACGCCGAGTTTGGCGTCACTCCGTCGTCAGCCAGTCGCCCATTCCGTAGGGGTCGGGATCCGGCGCCGAGAAGTGCTCGTGGACGATGCCCCAGTCGCCCGGGGCGTGCTCGGTGACCACGTAGGTCCCCCGAAGGCGAAGGGTTTTGGCCGTGCCACCGACCGTTACATGGAGGTCCAAAATCCCCGCGATCCATCCCATAGTGCCCTCGACCTGGGCAAATGGACCTTCGACCCACGTGTAGTCGGCGATTCGGATCGGCGACTGGAGATACGCCGTCCAACCGGTGGCGATCGCCGCACCGGTCAGCGTGCTCCACCGGGGACCTTCGAGAAAGACATAGCTGCGCTCACTTGGGTCGTAGCCCGCCACCACATCGGCGACGCGCTCCTCGATGATCGAACGGATAAAGGCGTCGGCCCAGGCGGTTGGGTTCGAGCGATCAAGGGCAGGCATGGCGGTCTCCGGGTTGCTCAGAGGAATCGGCGGATCATTGGGTGGCGACTGCGGTTGCGGTGGCTAACCGGGCGCCGAGTTCTCGTCCGAACGAGATGCACGGACCGACGAGCATGCCGGAACAGAACGAGTTCCCCATATACGCAGCCGAGCCGAGGAGCTCACCGAGACCGTAGAGACCCTCGATCGTGGTGCCGTCGGGTCGGCGAATTCGTAGTTCAGTGTCGACATCGATGCCGGCGAACGTGATGAGCGTGATGCCGTGATTGCGCATCGCGTAGAACGGCGCCCGTTCGATACGGGACGGAAAGGTGGTCCGCCCGAACGCAGCGTCGATACCCGAGTCGACCGCGGCGTTGTACGCCTCGACCGATGCCTCTAGTTCTTCGGCCGGGAGACCAGCCGCGGCCGCCAGGTCGCTGATCGAGTTCGCGACAAACACGCCCGGTCGAACGCCGGCTCGCTCCCGCATGTCCTGCGAACTCCAACCGACCACGATGTTCGGCGACTCATCGACGGCCCGGTCATCGAAGATCGTGTGAAACGTCATCGTCGGCACTTTGGTAAGCGCGCGTTCTTTCAAGTCAACAGACGGCTCGTCTTCGGCAACGAATCGCCGACCATCGGGACCGACGTAGATCTCCCACGGGGGACGCTCCGTGGCCACGAGCAGGGGTCGATCGACCCACTGGACTCGCTCAGGATCATCGGGCGACGGCATGCCCCCGAACGTTGGCAGGTACGTGCCCGCCCCGGCCACATGGGCGCCGTGCCGTCGAGCGATCACGAGTCCGTCGCCCGTGCTGGTCACGGCCGCCGCGCTGACCAGCGGCGCCCCGTCGAGCTCGGCAAACAGCGCCGGCGCGGCACCATACCCACCGGTCGCCAACACGATGCTCTGCGCGCGTATGACC
>JAYSTV010000280.1:0-3313 GCA_043719425.1 Acidimicrobiia bacterium
GCTCAGCGACGGAGAACGGGCCGCGCTGCGCGGCACCAAGCTCGGCTTCGTCTTCCAGTCGTTCCACCTCCTGTCGCACCGAACCGTGCTGGAAAACGTGATGCTTGCCGAGCTGTATCTCCCCGACTCCGAAGCTCGCGGCGGCGGATCGAAGGCCGAACGCAAGGCACGCGCTATTCGTGCCCTCGAACGAGTCGGGCTCGGCCATCGCGTCGACTACACCCCGCCCCGGATGTCGGGTGGTGAGCGTCAACGGGCGGCAATCGCTCGGGCCATCGTGCACGCGCCGTCTCTCCTGCTGGCCGACGAACCGACCGGCAACCTCGACTCGGAAAACACCATCGCCGTCCTTGAACTGTTCGACGATCTCCGGGGCGACGGTCTGACCGTGTGCATGATCACCCACGACGAGACCGTCGCCGAACATGCCGATCGGGCCGTGCGCATGTACGACGGCGTGCTCACTGACGTGGTCCGGCAACCGGTGGGGGCGTCATGAAGCTGCGCCGCCAAAGGGCGAGCGGGGCCGGAGGGCTCACGCTCAGGTCCAAGCTCACCGTCCGTCGCCTCATCGGTGAAGCCCTGGCGGGGGTGTCGGCCCGCCCGATGCGCTCCGCGCTGACCATCGTCGGCACGGTGATGGGCATCACGTCGCTCGTCGCCACGCTCGGTGTGTCGCGCACGGCGGGCAATCAGATCGTGGCCCGCTTCGACGCCGTCGCCGCGACAGAAGTGGTGATCGAGCCGGCGAGTGCGGGGAACACCGCACGTGCGTCGACGATCCCGTGGGACGCCGAGGCGCGCATGCTTCGTCTCAACGGGGTGATCGGTGCCGGCACGATCTCGGCCGTGAACACTCGCGGCGCTCGGGTCCGTTCGGTCGCCGTCGCCAACTCGGCGACGTCGGAGTACGACATCCCGATGTACGCCGGATCGCCCGGCCTCTTTGCGGCCGTCAAAACCGAACTGCAGTCGGGCCGCGTGTTCGACTCCGGTCACAACGCTCGGGCCGAACGGGTCGCCGTGCTCGGTCCCGGCGCGGCGGCACAACTCCAGATCACCCGAGTCAGCCAGCAGCCGGCGATCTTCGTCGGCAACCGTCTCTTCGTGGTGATCGGCATCCTGGGTGACGTCGCCCGCCAACCGGACCTGCTCGACGCCGTCATCGTGCCCAACGAAACGGCCCGTCGTGACTACGGCCTTCGGGTCCCCGGACGCGTCGCCATCGACACCTCGCAAGGCGCGGCGTCACTCATCGCTCGCCAGGCCCCGAAGGTGCTCGACCCGACCGACCCAACACGCCTGCGGGCATCGGCGGCAGCGTCACCCAAGCGCGTGCGTGACGAGGTTGCGTCGGATACCAACAGTCTGTTCCTCATCCTCGGCGCCGTGTCGCTCTTGGTGGGCGCCGTCGGGATCGCCAACGTGACCCTTGTGTCCGTCATGGAACGCATCGGCGAGATCGGCCTCCGTCGTGCCCTTGGCGCCGGTCGACGCCACATCGCCGCCCAGTTCCTCACCGAGTCGACGGTGCTCGGGTTGATCGGCGGCACGATCGGCGCGTCGCTCGGCGTGCTCCTTACCGTGGCCATCAGCGCCATCAAGCAGTGGACCCCGGTCCTCGATCAACGCCTCGTCGTCGCCGCCCCGGTTCTCGGAGCCGTTGTCGGTCTCGTCGCCGGCCTCTACCCCGCGTTGCGCGCCGCCTCGCTACAGCCCGTCGACGCCCTCCGCGCCGGAACCTGACCCGCTTGCCCACCAAGTGGGCTACGGCAGCACGATAATTTTGGCGTGGGTTTCGGGGTTGGCCAGGTCGGTGAAGGCCTGGGCGACGCCGTCGAGGGGACCCGGCCGGTAATCAGGCTGGCCGCATCGATGCGTCCCTCGGCGAGATGGTGGAGGGAGATCGCGGAACTCGTCGGGGGTGTAGCCGCCTCCCCGACTCCGCCAAGTGTGGGCGGCGAACGTCCGTCGAACTAGGCGGTCGCGGCGGCCGGAACAGTGAGTCTCGACGCCGCGTCGGCGACGAGTTCGGCGAACAGCACCGGACTGGTCAGGGGCCACGAATGGATGCCCTTGATGCGTTGGCCTTCCACGCCGGCGGCGGCGCACAGCGAGGCAAAACTCGACGCCGGGATGACCCCGTCGTTCTCGCTGTGGATGATGGTGATCGGCACGCGCCGCTCGGCCACGGCGCGCAGCACCGTCACCAGGTCAGCGTTGCGAGCGAGGCGACCGACCTTGGCCACGCCGAACGGGTTGCGCAGCACGTTGGGGACCAGGTCCTGGAACAGGCTTGGCAAGATGCTGCCGGCCCCACCCAGCAGGCCGACGACGTCACCGGGAATCGCCTTCCCCCAATCCCAGATCGGCCGCTCCGCCATGGGCCGATCGCCATCGTCTTCGTGGCGCCACGAACCGCCCACGCTGTTGAGCAGCACGAGCCCCGACGCAAAGCCGGGGGTGTCTGCGAGCGCGCGAATAGCGACGCCGCCGCCGAAGGAATGCCCGACGACGAGCGTCGGCTGGATTCCGACGGCCTTGACAAAGCGGCTCAGCCACCGGGCGTAGCCGACGAAGGTCCGGTTGCCGGGTTCGAGGTCGGGCGTGCCGCCAAAGCCCGGGAGCGCCGGGGCGACCACGTGGTAGCCGTGTTGGGCCAGCTTGCGCAGCCCCGCCCGGTACGCGTGGTGGCCGAGACCCCACCCGTGCAGGAACAACACGGTCGGCCCCGTGCCGCCCACGGTGTAGTGGACCCGCTTGGTATCGACCATGACTTCTTCGATGGAGACCACGCCTGCGCCACCCGAGCCACCGCCACCCACAACGCTGGCCCGCACGGACGCGCGCGTTCGCGTGGGTTCCGTGGCGTTGGTCACAACGTGCAGCGTAGAGCGTGGGATGGAGAAATGGCGAGACGCCGCCGGGTTTACCCGGCGAGTCGGTTGAAGAGCACCCGTCGCTCGCCTTCGGTCAACCCGCCCCAGATTCCGTGGGGTTCACGGATCTCGACGGCGTAATCGAGGCAGTCCTGACGAACTGCGCATCCCGCGCAGATCCCCTTGGCATTGTCCTCGCGGCGATCCTTGTCGTCTTTGCGCTCGAAGCTGCTCGGCGGAAAGAAGATGCTGGACTGCGGTCCGCGACAGGCGGCGCGGACCTGCCAGTCCTGTACAGATTGCAAGGTCTGATGGCTTTGGCTGTGTGGCATATGGACCCTCCCCCCAGATCGGTCTGGGTGAGCGTACGCCTGGTGTGACGCCGGACACAAGAGGAGATTTCCGACAGGTCCTCGGACCGCTCTCCGGACAGG
>JAYSTV010000029.1:0-10704 GCA_043719425.1 Acidimicrobiia bacterium
GGACCCGACGGCGTGCGGAGCCGTCGGGCGGCCAGATCCTCGCGTCCGCCGAACGGATCGACGATCGCGACACGGGCCGGCCCATCCTCGACCGCCAAATCAACGGCCAGTTCGATGGCCATGGCGTTCACGGTGAAGTCACGCCGGGCCAGGTCGGCGACCACGTCGGCGGCGAACGCCACGGTTGGCTTGCGGGTCCCCTCGTCGTACTCGTCGGCTCGGTGCGTGGTGATCTCGACCGCCCGTTCGATCCCCGACGGCGTGCGGATGGTCATCCCGACGGTGCCGAAGCGTTTCCCCTGGAGCCACATCGCCGTGGGCCGCAGCGAGCGACCGATCGTTTCGATCTCATCGGGCGACGCGTCGGTCGTGAGATCGATGTCCAGATCATTGCGAGAGCGCCCCAGAAGCCCGTCGCGGACAATGCCACCGACGAGATACAGACGCTTGCCGCGCCGATGGAAGGCGTTGGCCAACGGCGCCATCTCGCCCATGACGCCTCCGAACACCACCGACAGGTCCTCCTCCTCCCCCATGCCCCGAAGGCTACGAGGTGGCCGGCTCACGAAATGTGTCGAGTCGCATGGCCCCACTCCCGACCCACTCCCGACCCACTCCCGGCGCCGGATCTGTCCTCCGCACGCTTTAACCTGCAACGATGCGTATCAGTCGACCCGGGGGCGGCCTCTTCGCCAGCACCGGCGTTGATCCGCAACAACCCGACACGCTGGGCAGCGACGGCGACCGGATCGTCCGGCGTATTCGCTCCGGCCACGACATCGCCCGGATCGACCTTCGGCGGCGAGCCGACGGTGCGCTGTTCAGCGTCACGATTGCCTCGGAGACCACCCAGCCCCTCTCGACCATCACCATCGATCGCATCGTCGACGACCACGCCAGGCGCGGGGCGACGGTGTTCCGCACCCCCGCCATCACGACCGAAGAAGCGGTGGGATACCGGCGGAGCGGCTTCGTCGTCATTTCCGTCTTGCGCCTGCTCACCCGAGATCTCGAAGGGTCCGTGACCCGCGCCGATCGCCACCTGGAACGCGCCCGCGCTGGTGATCTCAGGTCATGCGCAGCGGTCGATCGACGGGCCTTCGGACCCGAGCACTGCTTCGATCGCCACGACCTGGCCGCCGCCCTCGATGCCACCGATCGCTCACGTCTGCGCCTCGTGAGTGACCTGGCCCAAGCCGGACGTCCGTCGCGCCCGGTCGCCGCGTTCGCCGTCACCGGGCGGGCTGACCGACGGGGCTATCTCCAGCGTCTCGCGGTGGACCCCTCGCTCCAAGGTCAGGGCGTCGGGACCGCGCTGGTGCTCGATTCCCTCGGCTGGTGCCAGCGCCGCGGAGCGAGGCGCGTGGTGGTGAACACGAGCACCGAAAACACGCGGGCGCTCTCGCTGTACCGGGGCCTCGGGTTCGTCGATACACCCCTTGAACTGCTACTCATGGAGCGCCGTGTCTGAGGCCGGTGTCGGCCCCCTGCGCGCTCGTTCGACCGATCACCCTCGACGGGGTGCCGCAACCAAAGCGGCCGCAATCGTGCTCCTTGCCCTCTTGACCACCACCGGGGTAGCCCACGGTCAGGGACCCAACCCGACCAGTGCGCCGTCGGTCGGCGGACTCCTCTCGTCACCGACCGCACCCACGAACGCATCCCGCTCGACGACCACCGAGGTGCCACGAACCGACCCCATGATCCGACTGGTGGCCCAAGGCCCGATTGTCACCGACGACGGTACGTGGCGCCTTGACCTGGCCGTCGAAGCTCCCACGACCGCACCGCTGCCGGCGCGGCTCGGCGTGGCCGTCACGCTGCACCGGCGAACCCGCACCCGGGCCCAGTTTCAGTCGACGCTCACCGGCGGCGGCCTTGGCGCGGTCCTCGGCCTGGTCACCCCCGTTCCGGTGAACGCCGACGGTCGTACCGAACAATTCGTACCCATCGAGTTGCGATTCGGCTCGCGCACCGATGCCTGTCCAACGTGTATTCCGCTCGACAACGATGGTGTGTACCCGGTGAATGTCGAACTGCGAAATCTCGACACCGACGATGTCGTTGATCGCCTCACCACCCACGTGATCCGCAGCCGTCCCGAGACCGTCCAGCGAACTCGCCTCAAAGTTGCGCTCGTCGTGCCGCTGCACCTTCCCCCGGCGGGCGGCACGAATGGCCCGGTCCGCACCACACGGTCGTACATCAGCACCATCGAAGCGATGGCCGGCCGGCCGCTCGTGCCCCTCAGCGTGGCCCCCACGCCGGAGACGGTCGAGGCGCTCTCGACCGCGCCCGACGATCCGCTGCTCAACCAATTCAGGTCGGCCCTATCCGGGCGTGAGGTGCTGGCCGGACCCTACGTGCGCTGGTCTACCGTTGCCCTCGAACGGCCACAGCTGAGCGACGAACTGTCACGCCAAACAGTCCTCGGCCGAGCCGTTCTGCGCGACACCTTCGGGGCTGAGCCAACCGCCGGGGTCCTCATTGCCGGTGATCGAATTCCGTCGGCCAGCGCCCTCAAACGGGCGGGGATCGGGCTCGTCCTGGCCCAAGCGAGCGACATCGTCGGCACGGGCGGACCCGTGACCGCCGTCAACGGCCCCGTCCTTCTCGACGCCGGCGCGGCCACGGGCGCGCCGACGCCGGCAACTCCCACCCTGCTCCTCGACCGCTCGATCGAAGGGGCGCTCACTCGGCCCCGCGACCCGTTGCGTCGCGGGGGCGACGATGTCCTTCGTGCGGAACATGTGCTGGCCGAGCTCTACCTTCTCGCCGGTTCCAAATCAGCCCTGGGGCTGGCCATTCAAGTTCCCGAAGACACTCCTCAGGCCACCCTCGACGCCCTCCTCGCCGGACTCGGCACCACCAATCCCATCATCGAACCGGTCACCGTCACGGAGCTCGCCAAGTTGCCACTCCAGCGCCGCGGCAACGAAACCGTGATCGTGTCACCCGCGGCGACAACCTCGGCGGTGTCCGACGACATCACCCTTCCGATCGGCGACGCGCTTGCACTCGCCGCCGTGCGCGCCCGTCTCGACGGATATGCATCGCTGTTCTCCCAAGCCGCGCCGGATCTGCGGGCCACCACGCGTGGCATAGCCCGCATCCTCGCGTCTGATCTCTCGACCGATGAGCGCCGCCAAAGACTCAACACCGCCAACCGCGAACTGGCCAAGCTGCTCGGCCAGGTCCGGCTCTCGCGCCCCGATCGCGTCACGGTAACGGCGCGAAACGCGGTCGTGCCGGTGGGCGTCATCAACGACACCGGATTGCCGATTCGGGTGTTCGTGGTCGTTCGCAGTTCATCTGTACGCCTACGAGATTCGGGAGTTGTGGTCGATGCCATCGGGACGACAGAAATCCGTCAACAGCTCGACATCGCCGGCCGTGTTGGTGAGTCCGAGGTCAAGATCGAAACCCGCGGACCAGGATCGTTCTCGATGATCGCCCGTCTCACCACGGCGACCAACGTCGATCTTGCGTCGGAGCGCTACCGGCTACGGTCCACCGCGATCAGCGGCTTCGGAACGTTCCTGACCCTCGGTTCATTGCTCGTGCTCTTCGCGTGGTGGTTCCGATGGGGCCGCAACACCCGGCGCGAATCCCGGCAGACCCATCCAGCGCGAGGCACGAGTGCTCGGACCAAGAGGGACCGAAGGTGACGAACAACGACGCGACTATCGGCCGGTCGACGGCGCTCATGGCGGCGGGCACGTTGACGTCTCGCATCACCGGACTGGCGCGCACGGTGGCGTTCTTCTGGTTTGGGACAACGGCTTTGGCGGAGACCTACACCAAGGCGAACAACACGCCGAACATGATCTTCGAGCTCGTTGTGGGCGGGGTGTTGTCGGCCACCTTGGTGCCATTGTTCGTCGACCTCGCTCGGCCGCGCCGTGCGGGTCACGACGACCCGGACAATGCCGCGGGCGTCAATGCCATCGTGACCCTGGTGACGGCGATGTTGATGGTCGCCGTGGTCGTGTTGTTCCTCACCGCCCCGGCGCTCATGTGGATCGTGTTCCGTCGACCAGACGAAGGGGTGCAACGTCAACTCGGCACCGAATTGCTCCGGCTCTTCGCCCCGCAGGTGGCCGTTTATGGCTTCGTCACCATCGCCACGGCGATGCTCAATGCTCGCCGCCGGTTCCTCGCTCCGATGCTCGCGCCCGTTCTCAACAACGTCGTGGTGATCGTCGTCCTGCTGTGGGCCCGTCGACTCGTCGTGCATCTCGTCCCGGACAAAGGCGTGCGCAGCACCGACTCGCTCGCCACCCTGCGCGCCGTGGCCGCCGACGGGCCCGCTCGGTTGCTGCTCGGTCTCGGCACCACAGCCGGCGTTGTGGCCATGGGTGTCGCCCTCTTCGTCCCGTGGACGCGCAGTGGCGCGCGGGTGCGCTGGAACTGGGATCCGCGCCACCCGGCCGTGCGACGCCTCATTCGCCTATCGGGCTGGACGTTTGGCTACGTCGCCGCCAACCTCGTGGCGCTGCAGTTCGTGGCCGGCGCGCTTCCGGGCCGCGGTCAATTCACCGCGTACACGCTGGCCTACACCACGTTCTTTTTGCTCCCCCACGGGATCTTCTCAGTGTCGGTCATGACCGCCCTCCAACCGGAACTTTCACTCGCCTACCTTGACCGAAAACGCGGGGTCTTCCGTCGACACCTCACCGGTGGGATCAGGTCAATCCTCGCCGTTACCCTTCCCGCCACCGCGGGGTACCTCGCTCTCGCGCCATCGATCATGCGCATGTTCGTCGTGGGCGATCTCACCCCCCAGGGTTCGCGGCTCGTGGCCGACGTGCTGCGGTGCTTCGTCGTCGGGCTCCCTGCCTTCAGCGTGTATCTGTTGTTGATGAACGCGTGCAAGGCAATGCTCGACACGCGCTCTACCTTCGTCATCAATTGCGTGGAGAACGCCATCAACATCGTGCTCGCTGGGCTCTTCGTTCGGCTCGGCTTCGGGGCTCAGGGACTCGCCGCCGCATTCGCGGGCGCATATATCCTCGCCGTGATTCTCGCCGGTGCCTACGTCTCGCGTCGCATCGGCGGAATCGACCGAGACGCGCTGATCAACGCCGGCACCAAGATGTTGGCCGCCAGTGTCGCGATGGGCCTCGCCGTGTGGGCCGCGGCCCGCGGCCTGCATAGCGCATTCGACGGACGCTTCGCCGTGGCCGAGGTCGGGGTCGGGGCCGTCCTCGGTGTTAGCGTCTACGCCGTTCTCGGACGGCTGTTTGCCATCAGCGAGGTCGAGTCTGTGATGCGCAGCGTGCGTCGCCGCCTCCCATGACCGACCGCCACCACCCCGACATTCGCCCCATTTCCCCAAACCAGGCAGACCAATGACGACCATCCGTATTGTGACCGACTCCTCGTCGGATCTCACCGACGAACAGGTGGCCGATTACGGCATCGTGGTGGTGCCGCTCACCGTGCGTTTCGGTGACCAGGAGTTCGTCGACCGACGAGATCTCACCCCGCAAACGTTCTGGAGCAAGGTCGCGGCATCGGCCAGCCTGCCAGAAACGGCCGCCCCATCGCCGGGCGCATTCGAGGCGGCGTTCCGTCAAGCGATCGCCGACGGCTGTCCGGGCATTGTCTGCCTGAACCTCTCGTCGAAGCTCTCGGCCACGTACGCAGCAGCATGTCTTGCCGCAAAGGCGGTCGACGGAGAGATTCCCATCCGCGTGATCGACTCGCTTTCGATCACGTCGGGCCTGGGATCCATGGCCATCGCGGCAGCCGCCACGGCAGCTGCCGGGGCCACGATCAGCGAGGTCGAAGCGGCCGTCACATCACGCATTGGTCGCACTCGTGTGCTGGCCGCCCTCGACACCCTCGACAACCTCAAAAAGGGGGGACGAATCGGCGGCGCACAAGCCTTTCTCGGTACCCTCCTCTCGATCAAACCGCTGATCGACGTGAGCTCTGGCTCCGTGGTCGAGGCCGGCAAGCAGCGGACTCGTGGACGGGCGCTCGCCGCCCTCGCCGAGTTGGTCAAGACCGACCTGGCGACCCATGGCTCGGTGACCGACCTGTCCCTGCGCCACGGCGATGCCAAAGACGTTCCGGCCATGCTTGAACTCCTCATCGCCTACGTACCCCGCGAGCAAATCTCCGTCGGTCAGATCGGCGCCGTCATCGGTACCCACGGGGGCCCGGGAGTGATGGGACTTACCTATCTGGTTGGCGCGAAATGAGCAACCGAGTCGGCGGGCGTCGAGCCGGTAGCGTCGGCCGGCGACGCTAGGAAACGGCAGGGGTGCATCATCTGGGACGACAGCTCCGGAGGTGACGGTGTGCAGCGCGACACGGCCGATCGGCCGGCGTCGGGACGGTCTGTCGCGCCTGCGCCCGGTCCCGCTGGATCGCCACCTGGAGCATCAACGCTGACGGCCGAAATCGGCGACGTCCTCGGCGGTCGCTATCGCCTCACCCGACCGATTGCCAGGGGCGGCATGGCCGAGGTGTGGGAGGCCGTCGACACCACCCTGGACCGCGACGTGGCGGTGAAAATTCTTCACTCGCACCTGGCCGACGACCCCGGATTCGTGTCGCGCTTCCACCGCGAGGCCCGCGCCGTGGCGCGCCTGTCGCATCCCAACGTGGTGGCCGTGTTCGACACGGGCATCGACGCCATTCCCGTGGGTCGCCCGGGCGCCGGTCTGCCTCGAGCCTTTCTCGTGATGGAACTGCTTCGGGGGCATTCGGTGCGGGTGCTGTCACAACAGGGCGTCACCATGCGTCGGGCCGTGTGGATCGTCGCCGAAGCAGCCCGCGGGCTCGGCTACGCCCACCGCCAAGGTCTGGTGCATCGCGACGTGAAGCCGGCGAACATCCTGGTCACCGATGCCGGACTGGTCAAGGTCGTGGATTTTGGGATCGCCAAACTCACGGGTGGCTTGGACCGGGTGGGCGAGGATCTGACCCAGGCCGGCGCCGTGTTGGGGACGGCCAAGTACCTCTCGCCCGAGCAGGTTGAGGGGGGCGACATAGATGCTCGGGCCGACGTGTATTCGCTCGGAGTTGTGCTCTATGAGCTCGTGTGCGGCCGTCCCCCGTTCGTCGGAAAAAACGACATGGGCACGGCACTCCAACACGTGAAGGACGCTCCGCCGCCACCCCGGTCGATCCGCGCCGGCATCCCTCGCTCGCTCGAAGCCCTCATTCTCCGCGCTCTGGCTAAGGATCCCACCGATCGGCCGACCGATGCCGATGCGTTCGCTGCGGCCCTCGCCTCGCTCGACCTTACCGCCGACGACGCGGCGCCCGCGGTGACCCGCACACCGGCCGACCACACGCCTCCGGCTGGACTGCGCAACGGCCGCCCCGGCCAAACGCTCGAGTCGGACGACACTCGCCTGGACACCGCCACCCGCGTCCGTCCTGCGGCGCGCCCCGAGCCCTCCGTCGCCCCACGCCAGCCCGCCCCCGTGGGTCGCGGCCGACGGGCCGCGGTTCGTGGCCTGCTCGCCCTCATCGCCATCGCCGGCGGCACCGGAGCCGGTCTGCAAGCCGCCGAACGCCAGGCCCCGAAAACGAAAGAACCATTCGCTCTCGACGGGATCAAGTCATTCGACCCGGAGGGCGACGGGCAAGAGAACGACGACATCCTTGGCCTCGCTATCGATGGCAAGACCGGAACCGCTTGGGAGAGCCGGGGCTACCCATCGCGGAACCTCGACGGTCGCAACGGGGTCGGTGTAGTCGTCGACCTCGGCCAAGAACGCGCCGTTCGGTCGTTGCAGATCGACTCCTACGACCAGGGTTGGAGCGCCGAGGTTTACGTCTCGTCGCGATCGGCTCCGAGCCTGGGCGAGTGGGGCGCGGCGGCCGGCGACATCCGCAACGCCGTGCGTGGTTCCTTCACCACAGCCCTCACCCCGACCAACGGTCGCTACCTTCTGCTCTGGATCACCGACCTCGGCCCCAAGCGCGGTTCGACCTTCAAAGCCGCCCTCAGCGAACTCCGCGTCTATGGCTGAGAGAACGCGGTACCGCGACGAGCCCGATGTGGTGCTCGTCGCCGCCGCCCAACGCGGCGAACGAGAAGCCCTCGACGCGCTCCTACGGCGTCACCACGACCGGATCTTGGCCGTGTGTCGGCGGGTCACGTCGAACCCGGCCGACGCCGCCGACGCCGCCCAGGAGGCCCTGATGGCGATCGCCCGAGGCATCGGTCGATTCGACGGCACCAGCGCCTTCACCACGTGGGCGTACCGCGTGGCCACCAACGCATCGCTCGATGAACTCCGGCGCCGCAATCGTCGTCCACTTCCCGCCGACGACGAGGCGCTGGGCTCGACCGGAAACAGGCTGCTCACGGGGGGCTCATCGACGGTTACCGCCCACGATGTCGACGCCCGGGTCGACATCGACCGGGCCCTGGCCGCGCTCCCTCCGGACTGGCGGGCGGCACTCGTCCTACGCGATCTGTGCGGTCTTGACTACGCCGAAATCGCCGAGGTTTTGGCCATTCCCGGGGGAACGGTTCGGTCCCGGATCGCCCGAGCGCGTGCCGCTCTCGCTCCGGTCCTGGCCGATACCGACGACCGGTTCGATGACCGATCCGATGTGACCGATGGCCCCGAGCGCAGCATCGGGAACCGCGACGCCGCTTTCGGTCGTCCAAAGGAAACTCATGCTGACTGACCGAGTTCCGCCCGGGAACCATCCCGCCGACGACACGCTCCTGCTTTTGGGCGACGTGTTCGACGATGCTGGCGCCGGTGCGCTAGTCGACGAACTCCGAGCCGACCCGGAGACGACCGACGATCCGCTCTTCGGTCCCGTTGCGGCGGCGAACGCGTGGTCCCATCTCGACTCCTGCCAGTCCTGTTCGACCAGACGCCAGACCCTCATGGGCCACGTGGTGTCGGCGCTTCTGGCCGACCCGACCGACGGATCCCGCGTCGATGTCGACACGCCGATCGCTCGAGCCGTCGCCGCCCTGGTCCCCAACCCGGGCGCCGTGCCGCCGACCATGACCAGGCGCGTGGCGCCCGGACGACGTCGGCTCTTCGGCAACGGGGCCGGAGCCGGAGCCTCGTCGGGCCGTGGGGGAGTGCTCATCGGACGCCGTCCGTTGGTGGCCGCCGCCGCGGTCGCGTTCACTCTGATCGGCGTCGTCGTTGCGCTCCAGCCCGGCACCTCCCAGAAAGACGCCATCGCGCCCGCCACCAGCCAGGCAAAGCGGGCCGCCGAGTCCGCCGACACGATCGCCGCAGCGGCAGAAACCATCGCCGCCGCTGAAACCCCGAACGCCGCCCCCACTGAGGTGGCCGTCGGCAACCCCGCCATGGAGGCCAGCGCCGCCGAAACGGCTGCCCCGCCGCCGGCCGCTGACGCAGCCGATGCCACTGATGCGCTGCCCTCAGCAACCGTTACCGTCACCACGGAGGTGGCTGCTGGTCCCGCTGGCGTGGCGGCCCCCGCCCCCGCCCCGCCTCAGTCGGCGGTTTCGACGCCCGTGGCCGCGCCGCCCCCCACCACGATCGCATCGACATTCAGCCGGGCCAAGAAGGCCGTCGTCGCAACCGCCGCTCCCACTGCGGTTTCGCCGTCGCCGGCCCCGGTGGCGGCATCGGTGGCGGCATCGGCGGCGGCATCGGCGGCATCGATCCGCCCCGAGGCCGACCTCGGCGCTTTCGCCTTCGCCGTCGACGCCCTTGATCGGTTCGCATCGACATACCCGTCGACGGGTCCCACGTCCTCCGCCTCGCCCAGCGCCGCGGCACCGACCGCCATCGCGGTCGCCGAACCAACCACGATGCCGTGCCCGCAAAGCCCCGGCACCGTTCGTGCCATGGCCAGGATCGGCGAGTTGTCGGTGATCATCGTTCGGGTCACCGACGCCACATCGAGCAACGACGTCGTTCTCGACGCCCGTACCTGCGTCGAGATCGCCCGGCGCCCTTCTCCCCCGCCGCTGTAGTTCCGTAGCGCCGCCTGCTCCAGGCCTTCGCCGACAGCGCGCCGAAGCCCGCACACGGCCAGTACGCTCGCCCCCGTGAGCGAAGAGCAGCAGGCCAACGGCGACTGGGCGAGTCAACTCGTCGACGAACTCGAAGGGATCGTCAAGACGATCACGGCCAAGACCACGCAGCCATTGCGAACGGTCGCCCGTGCCATTGTCTACGGCCTCTGCATGCTTGGTCTTGGCATCGCCATGCTCCTGCTGTTCACCATCGGTGCCGTTCGCGGTCTGACCAACCTGGTCGGTGGACGGGCCTGGTTGGCCCACGGCATCCTCGGGGGAATCTTCGTGGCGGTTGGCCTGTTGTTGTGGTCGAAGCGTCGTCTGCGCTCCTGACCCAAGCCCGTCCGATCCACTCGGACATCACCGGCTCGGTGCAGAAGCACCGACGTCGTCCACGTTTAGGAGAAGATCGTGTCCTCAGCAACAAACGCCGCGTCCGTTCACGACGTGATCATCATCGGTTCGGGCCCCGCCGGGCTTACCGCGGCCATTTACACCGCCCGGGCCAACCTGCATCCCTTGGTCATCGAGGGTGAGATCAGTTCCACCGGAGACCAGCCGGGTGGTCAGCTGATGTTGACCACGGAGGTCGAGAACTTTCCCGGTTTTGAGCACGGTATCCAGGGTCCCGAACTCATGATGACCATGCGAGCCCAGGCGGCGCGTTTCGGGGCCACGTTCCAGACGGCCAAGGTCACCTCGGTCAACTTCGAGTC
>JAYSTV010000281.1:0-3310 GCA_043719425.1 Acidimicrobiia bacterium
GCGTCGATCACGCATGACAGACGGATCGTCGATGTTGAAATCATCTGGATGTTGATGCCACTGGCCGACAGGGTCTCGAACATCGTGGCGGACACACCGGGGTTGGTCTTCATCCCGGCCCCGACGATCGACACGCGAGCAATCGTCGAGTCATTGGTGACCTCGCGGGCCCCGATGTCGGCAGCAATAGGCGCGCTTACTTCCATGGCGCTGGCCAGGTCGGCCTTGGGGACGGTGAACGAGATGTCGGTCGTGCCGTCGTGTGAAGTGTTCTGCACGATCATGTCGACGTTCACGCCGCGATCGGCCAACGACCGAAACAAACGAGCGGCAATACCTGGTCGATCGGGCACGGCCACCACGGTGACCTTTGCTTCCGACGTGTCGTGCGTGACGGCCGAGACAACGGCTTGTTCCATGGACGCATCCTCCTGGGTGATGATCGTTCCCGGCTCCCACGTGAAGCTGGAGCGGACCTGCAAACGCACGCCATGTGTGGCGGCGAACTCGACGGCGCGAAGGGCCAACACGCCCGAGCCACTCGCCGCCATTTCGAGCATTTCTTCGTGCGAGATCGTCTTGAGGCGACGGGCCTTCGGGCAGACCCGGGGGTCCGCCGAGAACACCCCGGTCACGTCGGTATAAATCTCGCACTCATCCGCGCCGAGGGCGGCCGCGAGCGCCACTGCAGTGGTGTCAGAGCCCCCGCGGCCGAGCGTGGTGATATCACGTTCGGTCGACATCCCTTGGAACCCGGCGACAACGGCCACGGTGCCGGCATCCAACGCGGCCTGCAAACGGTCAGCGCGAATCTCCAAGATCTTCGCTCGACCATGGCGCGTGTCGGTGATGATGCCGGCCTGGCTCCCGGTGAAGCTCGCGGCGCGCACGCCAAGGTCATCGATAGCCATGGCCAGGAGGGCCGCCGAAATTCTCTCCCCTGCGGTGAGCAGCATGTCCATCTCGCGGGTATCGCCCTTGATCGGAAGGTCGCCCTTCTTCGTGGCTTTCTCAACCGGGCCGCTCTGATTGGTCAACACCGCGTTGGCGAGGCGGATGAGATCGTCGGTGGTCTTGCCCATCGCCGACACCGCAACAACGACCTGATTCCCCCGACGGACGGTGCGGGCGACGTGATCGGCGACGGTCCGAATGCGTTCGGGATCAGCGACGGAGGAGCCGCCGAACTTCTGCACAATGAGGGCCACGGGGCGAAAACGCTAGCCCCAGGTGGTCGTGCCCTACGGCGCCTTCGTCGTGGTGGCCTTCCCGGTCGGCACGAGAGTGGAGGTCGGAGCGGGCCCAGCGGCCGATGCGTCGACCGGCCCGATGGCCAGTTCGAGCGAGACGCCGATGCCTGCGTTGCCAGTTCCTGGAGCCGGAGTCGTGGTGGTTGTGGCGGCGAGAGCGCGCGCCGCGGTGGCAAGTCGTCCAGCATCGGAGCGGCGCACTGCGTCGAGAATCGGATACGGGTCGATGGCGGCGCCGCCACCGGGATGGATCTCGAAGTGCAGGTGCGGAGGCGTGCCCTTGGCATTGCCCGTGTCCCCGACGTAGCCAATCACCTGACCCGCCTCAACGATCGAGCCATCCTGAATACCGTCGGCATAGGCTTCTAAGTGCGCGTAGTAATACTGAGTTCCGTCGGCACCCACCAGCCACAGCTTGTTGCCCCCGAGGATGGCCACCGCCCTGCGGGCGATCACGCCGCGGGTGGTGGCGTAGAGCGGGGTCCCGGACGTGGCGAAGATGTCGTTGCCCTGATGGGTGTGCTCGTACTTCGTGCCGGTCATGCGGGGGGCACCAAAGGTGCTGGCGAAGTTGAACGGTGCGCCGACCGGGAACACGAAGCCGCCCAGGGCGATTGCTTGGCCGCTCAGCACGAAACTCAACTGTTCCTGCAGCGTGGCCAGAGACTCGTTGAGAACTTCCTGTTCGACGACGAGCGACTCGATCTCCGCCTGTTTCCGCGCGGTCAAACGTTCGAGTTCTTTCCGGTTGGCTTCGAGCTTTGATTCGGTGTCCCGAAAGGCGTCGAGGAGAGTCGCGTCGTTGCGCTGGGCGACGCCGATGATGTCGACGTTGCGGGCGAACTCGTTGGCATCTTCGGACCGAAGGAGCAGGTCGAGATCCGCCACGCTTTCGCCGGCGTAGACCCGCAGGGCCCGAGCGCGGATTTTTATCGCAATCGCTTCCTTCTTCTGCTCGAGGGTCACCTTCTCGGCGTTGAGCTCGTCTTCGCGAATGCGCAGAGCGTCGAGCTCGCGCTGCGCAACAGCGATGCGCTCGGTGGCCGCGTCGGACTGTTTCTGCGCCTCATCGACAATGCGCTTCTGCTGAGCGGTCAGTTTTGCCAGTGCTTTTTCGAGTTCGATGTTTCGTGGCAGGACAATTGGTGATGGCGGCAGCACCGGCTTGAATGGTGGCGGCTGATCGTCGATGCTCACCTCCTCCTCCTCGAAGTTGGCGACCTTCGAAAGGTCGATCGGCTTCGCCGTGGTGGTCGACTCGGGCACCGAGGACGACGTCGAGGTTTCCCCGCTCGTCGTTGTCGTGCTCAACAGCAGGGTTGTGGTCGTGGTCTCGTTGGGCGGAACGATGATCGGCGTTACTACGCCGGGCACCACCGGGGGCGCGGCCGGCGGCGCCGTTGGTGGGGCGGTAGTCACCGGGTCCGGCGGCAGCAGGGTCGTGGTCGTCTCCGTCGGCTGGCTCTGCGCGGCGACGACCGTCGGAACGCCAAGCGCGACCACGAGGATCGCTGGCCCGAGCCAGCGACCGTTCGTCCATCGAGACAGAGGGGAAGTTCGTCGCTGAACCATCAAAGAGACCCGTACCTTCTCCGCCGAAGCAGGGAGAAACACGGCCCGGAGATGCTACCGGTCCAGGTGGCGCGGCCCAGGCCTGGCCGTTTTCCCGCCGGTCCAGCTGAATTCGCTCGGGAGAAGCACGCTGGAGGCGGGACCTGACCAGTAGCGTCGTCGACCGTGGAAACCGGGCGCGAAGACAACGACCGAGGTCGCACCGCAATCGCCGGACGTCTCGCCGCGGGGGCAGTGGTCGCCGTGCTGGGCCTCGGCGTCGCCAGTGCGTTCTCGCTCCAACGCAATGCCCCCACAACGGCTGACATTGTCGCGCCTACAACGAATGCCGCCGACAACACTGCTCTCGACGTCCCCGTCGTGACGACACCTCCAACATCGGTCGCACCGACGATCGCCGCAGCAGCCACGCCGGTGGCCTCGGTCTGCCCTTCGCCCGACGAAGCGCCGGGCACCGCTCGTTCGTTCTTGACCGCTCCCGTCGACTG
>JAYSTV010000282.1:0-8016 GCA_043719425.1 Acidimicrobiia bacterium
TCGTCGATCCCATGACGCTTGACCAGCATCCGGACCGATTCGCCCGACAGGTTCATGTAGGTCTGCGGAAAAGCCAGAGCAACAAGCGCTTCTCCCATGCGAACCTCACCGCTTATCGCCCGTTCCTTACCCGCCTTGAGCCGACCGCCGTGGCGCTCTGCCAATACGGCGACAACGTCGGCGCCAACGTTGTGACGCGTGCCGACGTACTCGGCGCCGGGATTGCCGAGGCCAACGATCAGATACGCCGCAGGCGTACCGCTCCGCTCTTCAGCACGCGAAAAGATGCCCATGGTGTTGGCGCCCGACGGTGCGGTCGGGGCCCGGGGTCAGACGCGCTGAAGGTCGAGGTGTAGCGCGGTGTTGCGAGTGCGGTGGCGCTGGATGGCCTGGATCTTGACTTCGATCGTTTCGCCGTCGAGGACCAGGTTGAAGGTACCTTCGCGGCTCTCGCGGGTCGGGAATGACACGGTGACGGCGTGATGATCCAGCTCCACGGAGATGCTCTCGGTGCCATTGCCGTACACCACGGCCGGGAGCTTCCCAGTGGTGCGCAGACGGCCGACGGCGGCCGATCCAACGGCACTGCGACGCTCGGCGGTGAGGGTGATTCCAGACATGGCGTGTTCTCCGGAGAAGATTCGTGTCGGTCAGACAGGTGGCGGTCGCCTGAACCACCTGATGGCTCAACCGACAAAACAGGACCCCAAAGGATAGTCCAGCCGAATCGACCCCTCGTTCAGGACAGACAAGAACGTATCGGCTACAAGCGCACGGGGAGCGCGTGGCGGCCGCGCAGCACGAAGGTCGGGCGGATCGCGGCCTCGCTCGTGAGTTCGATGGCCGGAAAGCGGCGGACGAGTTTGGTGATCGCCACTTCGCCCTCCGCTCGCGCAAGCGCGGCACCGATGCAGTGGTGGATCCCGTTGCCGAAGGCCAGATGCGGATTTGATCGATAAGCCCCAACGTCGAGTCGACGCGGGTCGGTGAACACGGCCGGATCGTTGTTCGCCGCGCCGAGAAGCAGCACCACCACATGGCCGGTAGGAACGGTGGCGCCGGAAAGTTCGATTGAATCAAGCGCGATCCGAGTGGTCATCTGCACTGGCGAGTCGTAGCGGAGCAGTTCGTCGACCATTCGCCGATCGTCGACCGCGCCACTCGTGACGTGTGCGAGTTGATCGCGATTCGATAGCAGGGCCAGTAGACCGTTGCCAACGAGGTTCACCGTTGTCTCGTGACCAGCCACGAGCAGAAGAACGGCGAGGCCGACAAGCTCATCGGCCGACAGTCGATCGCCGTCGAGTTCCGCAGCCACCAATTCCGACAGCAGATCGTCGCCGGGATGGGCCCGCCGGAAGCCGATGAGATCGTGGATGAACTCCACGAACTCGCCCTGAACCAGCTGAATCTTCGCGTTGGTTTCCTCGGAACGAAGCACACCAGGGTCGATGCTCTTCGCCAACCATTCCGACCATTCACGCACGAGCGGTCGGTCCGTCTCGGCGACACCGAGCAGGTCGCAAATGATCGCCAACGGCATCGGGTACGCAAGGTCGGCAATCACATCGATCTCATCGTCGACCGACAATCGCGCCAGCACATCGTCGACGATGTGCTCCGCCTTGACCCGAATGCTTTCCACTCGACGCGGCGTGAACGCCGTTTGCACCAATCGCCGCAGTCTCGTGTGATCGGGTGGATCGAGATGAATAAGCGAGGCGAGCTCGTCACCGGGACCCGGATTGAGGGCGCGTTGCTCGTCGACGGAGACCCGACGATCGCGGAGCAACGCCAAACAATCACCGTAGCCGGATACGAACCACAGGCCCATCCCGGTGTCAACGATCGGCCGCTCGGCGAGATACCGGGCATAGGTGGGATAGGGATCACGGCGGACTTCTTCTGCCATGAGGGTGCCGAAGACATCGTCCATCGCAACTCCTTGGGTGCATTCGATACAGTGCTGTATCCAATACAGTGATGTATTCTCTCGATCGTGTCAAGGCCCTTGCGAATCCCTCGACCCTCCCGCGAGGAAACTCGCCGACGCTTGCTCGATGCCGCGTCCACCGTCTTCGTCAAACAGGGAATCGCCGCCGCTTCGGTTGAGGACATCGCCGAGGCCGCCGGCTTCAGTCGAGGCGCTATTTACTCGAACTTCGCCGACAAAGACGCACTCGTGCTCGCGCTGATCGACCGTATGACCGACGAGAACATCGCCGAAATCGAAGAGACGTTGGTCGAACATCCGGATCCCGAGAGCTACATCCGTAGCTATCAGCTGCTCTTTGCCTCGCCCGATCGACGCGGCGGTCGGCACCACCCGGTGCTCAACACGGAGCTCGTGCTCTACGCCATGCGGAATCCCGCGGCCCGACCACTGCTCCGAAAACGATTGAACCTGGCCGAGGCGGCGATCCGTCAAGTCATCGAGACCCACGCCGAGTCCCTCGGCCTCGCGCCGGCGGAAAACCGTCAAGCGATTGCATCGATGATCATGGCCATGGACGACGGCTTCGGCTTGCACGCACTGATCGATCCGAAACGCGATCGCGTCGCGGCGTTCAGTAGCGCCCTCGGCTTCCTCGCCGAAGCGGGCGCCGCAATCGCCACCGTGGAGCACGCCAGCCCAGCCAAAACCAGCCCAACGAAAACCAGCCCAACGAAAACCAGCACCACCAAAACCAGCACCACCAAAGCCAGCCCGGCCAAGAGCGTGTCGAAAAAGCGGGGTTAGAACTGGTTTTCGCCGCCGAAGATATCCGACACCGACGCATCTTCGAACACCGCGGAGATGGCGTCAGCCAACAGCGGCGCGACAGTGAGAACTTCGATCTTGTCGATCCGCTTCTCGGGTGGGAGTGGCACCGTGTCGGTGATGACGAGCTTCGAGAGCGACGAGTTCTTGATGCGGTCGATCGCCGGACCGGAAAGTACACCGTGGGTCACGACCGCCAACACTTCGGCGGCGCCGGCCTTGAACAGCAGATCAGCAGCCGCACAGATCGTGCCCGCCGTGTCGACCATGTCGTCGACCAACACACACGTGCGGCCGGCCACGTCGCCCATGATGTCGAGCGCCTCGACCGTGTTGACGGCGCTCGTTGACCGGCGCTTGTAGATCGACGCCACATCGGCATCGAGTCGCTTGGCGAATTTCTCGGCGACCTTCACTCGACCGGTGTCCGGGGAAACCATCACGCAGCCCGGACCAACGGCATAGCGGAGATGCTCAACAAGCACCGGGGTGCCGGTGAGGTGATCGACCGGGATATCGAAGAAGCCCTGAATCTGTCCGGAATGCAGATCAACGCTGACCACCCGATCGGCACCTGCCGCAGTGAGCAGGTCAGCAACAAGCTTGGCGGTGATTGGTTCACGGCCGTCGCTCTTACGATCCTGGCGGGCGTAGCCGTAGTAAGGACACACGGCGGTGATTCGTTTGGCCGACGCCCGCTTGGCGGCATCGATCATGATGAGCTGCTCCATGAGGTGATCGTTGACCGGCGCGCAGTGCGTCTGCAGAATGAACACGTCGGAGCCCCGAAGCGACTCACCAAAACGGCAGCGAATCTCGCCACTCGCGAAATCGACGAGGCCCGGGCTGGTCAGGGTGACCCCGAGATGGCGAGCAACCTCATCGAAGAGCGCCGGATTCGATCGCCCGGCAATGAGCTGCAGACGCTTCTTCGGGGCGACTTGCATGGCGAGTTCTGATCTCCAAAAGGACCGTCGCGAAGCGACGAAACGAGGGCTGCGCTCGACCGGTCAGCCGAGGTAGGCACCGGGACCAACCCGGATGCCATCACTCACGCTAGTGCCCGCCTCAAACGCCGCATACGGCCCCACGACGACCCCGGCACCGAACGTGACCCGGTGCGCCGTACTCGCCTCGATCGTGGAGCCCTCACCAACCACGCAGTCGACGAGTCGCGTGTTGGGGCCGATCTCGCTGCCGCTCCCGATCGACGTGTGTCCCTGGAGCAACGTGCCGGGAAACAGGGTCACGTCGGTCCCGATGATCACGGTCGCATCGACGTAGGTCTGCTCCGGGTCGAGCATGGTGACGCCCTGACGCATGAGCCGATCGTTGGTCCGCCGTCGAAGCTCGGCCTCGGCCCGGGCCAACTGGACCCGGTCGTTCACCCCTTCGGCTTCGGCCCGATCCGCCACGACATGCGACGACACCACGTAGCCCGCATCGGCCAGCACGGCCACGACGTCGGTCAGGTAGTACTCCCCCTGGCTGTTCTCCGGGCTGAGCCGACGCAGCGCGGGGGCCAGGAGTGACCGCTTGAAGACGAACACCGACGTGTTGATCTCGTCGATCAAGCGCTCATCGTCGGTGGCGTCGCGATGCTCGACAATGCGTCGAACGCGGCCCTGGCGATCACGCACGATTCGCCCGAGACCGGTTGGATCGGGCACCTGAGCACTGAGTACGGTGGCCGCCGCACCCGTGCGGCGATGCGTCGCCACCAACGCGTGAATCGTTTCCGGTCGAAAGAGCGGCTGATCGCCGGGCATGACGATCACATCAGCATCACCGTCGGCGTCGAGCTCATCGGAGGTGAACACGGTGAGGGCGACGGATACGGCATCGCCGGTGCCGCGTTGCACATGTTGGGTCACGAATTCGAGGGGCGCACCCACGGGTGCTTCTTCGACCAACGTCTTCATGACTCGTTCGGCCCCATGCCCCACAACCACGATCGCCCGGTTCACCCCAACGGGAATGACGGCGTCGAGGACGTGGCCGATCATCGCCTTCCCGCAGAGCCGATGCAACGGCTTGGGACGAGACGACTTCATCCGCGACCCCTCGCCCGCCGCCATGATCACGACACTGAGAGACGAGTCGTTGCCTGCTGCTAGTTCGTTGGCGGCCTCGGGCGTGATCCTCAAGATCGCATCGACATCACTGGTGGTCTTGGGCACAAAAACCTCGTCGGGGAAGCGGCGGCTCGGAAGCGTTCTCGGGGAAGGACTCGAACCCTCATTCTCTGGACCAAAACCAGATGTCCTGCCGTTGGACGACCCGAGACGGAAATGACCCACCAACCCTACTGGACTCCCCCAACGCGGCGGTGGTGAAATCTGCTCAACGGGTCGCCGCTCGGAGCAGCGAGAGAAACTGGCTGCGCTGAATTGGCGTGGCGATCGGGCCAGCCGGGCCGGCAACCTTGGACTTGCGCACGCCGCCGACCTCGACGGCCACCGCGCCGAAGCTTTTGTTCGGCACGTTGGACTCGATGGCGTCGAGAAGTTGGGCAAGCACGAGCGCCTGACGGTTGGGCGCAAGGGCGTCGAAAGCCGGGGCAAACGACAGGGCGTAGCCATCCCCTCCGGCCTGGAACTCGGGCGACGCCTCGCGCACGTCGGAGGTGAGCCCGGTCTCGCCCCGCAACGGTCCGCCCACCAGGGCGGTGAGGAGTTGCTCGGTCCAGTCGAGCGGGTCCGATGCATCCGTGAGTCCGGTCACTTGCCGCTGCACCGGCACAAGTTTGCCGTCCTTGACCAACATGATCGTGATGCTCCGCTGACCCTTGTCGAGGGTCGAGCAGAGCTCGCGAGTGAGGTCGGCGTTGGCATTCACGAGGTCGCCGTTGGGGTCACGGACCTGCTTGATCCGAGAGCCTTCGTCGAAGAGCCGAATGGAGCGGATTGTTCGACCGTCAACGAGCGTGTAGATCATCTGACAGAGCGGAAAGGCGTTCTCCACGATGTCGCGCCCGCTGTGCACGTCGATCGAGAGCACGCCTTCACTGAAGTTCAAGGGCACAAATTTCCACGACGGCAAGAACTCCGTGGTCACTGCGCTCTCTCCCTCTTCTTCGGGAGTCGGGCCCCGCTGCAGTTGACCGAGGAGCGCCTGGGCCATCACGAGCGGACGATCGGAGAGCAGCACATCGCGAGAACGCGGGAAGAGACTGTCTTCGCTCCGGAAGTACACGTTGCGTTGCTGGTTCGGCCGCTGCAGTCGTTGCACCGCAGCCCGATCGCTGAGTTGACCGGGCTTGGGAGTGGGGGCCACCGCGCACGAGCTCAAGGCCATTGCGCAGGCTGTCACGACGAGCGCGGTGCGGCGAGGCCTCATGGCTCAACCAATACGACGCAGAATCGAGCGCCACCACCGGCACGGTCCTCGACCCACGCTCGTCCACCGTGCAGCTGCGCGTGCGCGGCCACGAGCGCCAGCCCGAGACCGGTTCCCTTCACGCCGGAACCACGTTGGTGCGCGGCACCGCGTCGAAAACGCTCGAACAGTTGCTCACGATCTTCAACCGCAATGCCCGGACCGTCGTCCTCCACCGCAATCAAGATGTGACGAAGCGTCGACGACGGAGCGGCGGCGAGATCGCCGGTGTGATCACCCGACGCGACGATCGTTGAGGTGCTGCGAATGTCGGGCGGCGGAGCAACGAGGTCGCGCAATTCGATACGGACCGCACCCTTCGCGTAGTTGGTCGCGTTCTGGAGGTAGTTCGCCACGATGCGTTCGACCCGCCGCTTGTCCAGGCGTACTTCGTCGTCGTCGAGCCCGCTTGATTCGACGAGGGCCGACGATCCTGCCAACGTCACCAGTTGCCGCACGAACGACGGCAAGTCGAACACCTCGGCCACGAGCTCCGCGGCATTCGCGTCGAAGCGGGAAATCTCGAGCAGATCGAGGACCAGGCGTCGGAAATGACGCGACTGATTGCCAAGCACATCGACGATCTTCTGGTTGCGCTCGCTCAGCTCGTCGCGTCCGCCCTCGAGCAGCTCAACGGCCGCGGTCAACGCGGTCAGGGGCGTACGCAGCTCATGACTCACATCGGAGGCGAAACGAGCCTCTCGCTCGATGCGCGTTTGCAGCGAGGCGGCCATGTCGTTGAACGACGTCACGAGAGGATCGAGATCGCTGTCGCCGGTGATGAGCAGACGTGTCTCCAGCCGACCACTGGCAATGTCGCCGGCCGCCGCCGCCACGTTGCGCAACGGTCGCACCACCCGACGGCTCACCGATCGGCCCACGATGGCCGATCCAATCGTCGACGCAAGCGCAGCAACACTCAGCGCTCGACCCAGGTTCCGCAAAGAACTATCGAGGTCGGCCAACGACGAAATTTCGTAGAACGTGGCCGACACGCTCGGCAACCGGATGCCGATGACCAGACGAGAACCGGCAGAGTCACGGGCAATCTGCCAACCGCTGGCGGTGTCATTGCGCGGGTTCTTGGCCGAAGCTTCCATGCGTCGACGGAGCGCGTCGGGAACGAGGGTGACGTCGACGTCGACGTCGTCGCTGCGGTACGTCGCCAGCCCGCTCGTGACCAGGCTGGCCGTGGCGCCCGGCCGATGCTGACTGCGCATGACCGCCGTGACGGACCGTCCGGATCGACCAGCCAAGGCCTGCTGCACCTCCGCCGCGTTCGTGAAGGCCAGCCGCTCGGCCGCCCGTCGACGCTCGGCCACAAACGATGACCGGGCGACAACGAAGGTGAGCAGCGACACGATCACCGAGACGACGAGGGCACCGGTGGCAAGGGCGATCGTGGTCCGAGCGGCGAGGCCCAGATGCGGGCGCGGAACGTTGGCGAGAAGCCGGCGGAGGGAAGAGTCAGGCTCTCCCATGGTCCGATCATCGGGTTCGCTCGCCGGGTCGAGATAGGCCGACGGGAGGACCGGACCGTCGGGAGGTCGCGGAGTCGGGGCTCGCCGGCGGGAAACGCCGGTGCCCTCGCCCGCCGGGTCGTCAGCCACCGGGCGGGACCAGGCGGTAGCCGAGCCCTCGAACCGTCACGATGAGGGTTGGTTCGGCTGGATCTTCTTCTACTTTCGTTCGCAGACGACGCACGTGGGCATCTACGAGCCGGCCATCAGCCAACGCGTCGTGATGCCAAACTTCGGCCAACAGCTCCTCACGGGAAAACACCTTGCCGGCGTTCTGAGCGAGAAACAGAAGGAAGCGGTACTCCGTGCGCGTGAGCTTCATGTCAACGCCGGAGCGAAGCGCACGTCCTTCGTCTT
>JAYSTV010000283.1:0-3303 GCA_043719425.1 Acidimicrobiia bacterium
CACGAATACGGGATCTACGGCGGACCCGATGGTGACGAGGTCCTCGAAGTCTTGGAGCAGATCGCCGTGCCGAGCATCGTGGTCCTTCATACGGTGCCGAAGACGCCGACGGCGCGACAGCGGTCGGTACTCATCGCCGTCACCGATTGTGCCGACCATGTTGTCGTCATGAGCGAGGCCGCATTCGATCGATTGGTCAACGACTACGGCGTTTCGGCCCGGCGAGTATCCGTCATTCCCCACGGTGCCGTGGGCGTATCGACGGCCGCGGCCACTCCTCGAAGCACCTCGGCATTGGCGACCTCGATGATGACGTGGGGACTTCTCGGTCCCGGCAAGGGAATCGAGCATGTGATCGATGCTCTCGCCAACGTTCGGAGCCTTTCTCCGGCACCGCGCTACACCGTTGCCGGAGTCACGCACCCGAACGTCCTGGCCCAGGACGGTGACCAGTACCGCTCGATGCTCCTGCAACGGGCGATATCGCTCGGTGTCCAAGACCTCATCACGTTCGACGGAACGTACCGAAACACGAATTCACTCCATGAACTCGTTGCCACTGCGGGCGTCGTGATCCTTCCCTACGACTCGCGCGAACAAGTCACCTCGGGCGTGCTCGTCGACGCTATTGCCGCCGGTCGGCCCGTGATCGCCACCGCTTTTCCGCATGCGATCGAGCTGTTGTCCTCAGGAGCTGGGATCGTCGTCGCCCACGGCGACGGCGACGCCATGACGAACGCTATTCGCACGGTCCTTACTGATCCGGACCGACTTGCCGCCATGGCGGCCGAGGCCCGGCGCATCGCCCCGTCGCTCTTGTGGTCGGCGGTGGCGGCAAAGTATCTCGATCTCGCCCGACTCCTGTTGCTGGCCCCGCAACCAATCGCAATATGACGGTGGCGGCCATGTTCGGCCCGAACTCTGCCTTCACCACCCGGCTCCTGGATTTCGCGCACCTTGACCGGATGACCGACGACCGCGCGTTGTTCGAGCACGCCAACGGCCTTGAAGCTCGACGCGAGCACGGGTACTGCACCGATGACAACGCAAGACTGCTCATCGCCGTGACGCGTGCGGTTCCGTCACCGGTGATCACCCGCCTCGGACGCGTGGCCCTTGGATTTGTTCTCGAAGCCCAGGATCACGATGGTCGGTCGCGCAACCGGATGAATGTGGCCGGAGTGTGGACCGACGAAGCCGGTGTGGCCGACTGTTGGGGTCGAAGCCTGTGGAGTCTTGGCGTGGTGGCCGCCGCCCACTTGGATTCCGACGCTCGTCGGCGAGCTGAGCGCGGATTCAATCACGGTGCCTCCCAGCGCTCACCGTTTCTGCGGGCCATGACCTTTGCGGCGCTGGGCGCCGGCGAACTCCTCGGTCGACATCGCGACAACGACGCTGCCCGCGCCGTGGCCACGGACTTCCTCACCTTGGTTGGTCCGGCGATGAGCACCGCATGGCTGTGGCCGGAACCATCGTTGCGGTATGCCAACGCGTCGCTCGCCGAGGCCGTGATCTTGTGCGCACATGTGCTTGACCGGCCAGCCGATCTCGAGCGCGGACTCGTCATGCTGAACTGGTTGCTCGACCACGAGACGCATGACGGGCACCTCTCCGTTGTCGGCGTTGGCGGTTGTGGACCGAGCGATACGAAACCGCAGTTCGATCAACAACCCATCGAAGTGGCTGCTCTGGCCGATGCGTGTTGGCGCGCCGCTTCCATTTCCGGCGACGCGCGGTGGTGGGATGGCGTGGACCTCGCCGAACAATGGTTCTTCGGTCGCAACGACGCTGGCCTGGTCATGATTGATACTCACTCGGGCGGCGGGTTCGACGGACTGTCGGCGAAATCGGTGAACACGAACCAAGGAGCAGAGTCCACGTTGGCCGCGCTCGCCACGATGCAACGCGCCGCGCTTCGGCCCCGATGAGCAATCCACTCGTCGATCTTCGCGATATTCACCTCCTGCCGGACCCGACTCGACTCGTGACCCGTCCGTTTCAGCCAGGCGCAGAAAACGTGGGACCGGGGCTCTCGCGTGCTGCGGCCGTAATCGATCGCGTACTCACTCTCACCGAAGAACAGGCGGTGGCGGCTCTCGACGACGTGGAACAACGATTCGGCGAACGTCATCGAGCCATGCGCAAGACCTTCCGGACGAACGCGGCGCGAATGCTTGCGACCGTGAAGGGAGGGGAGGATCTGACGACGGCGAAACTTGTCCTGCTCGGTGCAGTGTTCACCCAGGAGTGTGCGATCGAAGCGGCGGCACTGTGCAATCCGTCGATCGTGTTTGCGCCGGGCTCAAGCGATGCGGCGATCAACGGAATCGACGATGCGGACATCGTCATGAGCGTGCGGGGCATCGGCGAAGGTCATCGTTCGACCATTGGGTTTCGGACCGGTCGAGTGCAAACCAATGGCACCGTCGTGATCGATCCGGCCGGTCCATTTCCGGTGACCGTCGAGGCGAAGGACCTCGAATCAAGCGACGCCGGCAGCTCGTACCGATCGGTCTTCGGGGGTGGGTCGTCGATGCTTTCGGAACGGGTTCTGTGGCCCCATCTTGGCGAAGAGAGCAGCGGTATGGAGGATGCTCGCTTCGTGCGTTTCGCCGACGAGCGCGGCCGGGTGAAGTACTACGGCACCTACACGGCGTTCGACGGTGCCACGGTTCGCCAGCGTCTGTTGGAGACGACCGACTTTGTCACGTTCACGTCGCACCCCATTTCGGGAGCGGGTGCTATTGGCAAGGGATTGGCGATTTTCCCTCGCAAGATCGACGGACGGTATGCCGCGCTCACGCGTTCGGATCGTGAGTCCAACGGCGTAGCGTTTTCCGAAACGCTGGTCAATTGGGGCGAACCTCACGTGATCCATTCGCCCTCTCATGCCTGGGAGGTCGTGCAACTCGGCAACTGCGGTTCGCCAATCGAAACGACCGATGGTTGGTTCGTCCTTACCCATGGCGTGGGCGCGCTCCGCACCTATTCGATTGGTGCGCTCCTGTTGGATCTCGATGATCCGACAAAAGTGATCGGGCGGACCTCAACGCCGCTCCTCTCGCCGAACATGTCGAAGCCGGGCGGATACGTGCCGAACGCGATCTACACATGCGGCAAACTCGCCCACGGCGACATGCTCGTCATCCCCTTCGCCGTGGCCGACCGCTCGATTACCGTGGCCACGGCCTCAATCAAGGCCCTCATCGCGACCATGTAAGCGGTCCCGGGCAGTCACGCTGTTGGCATCATGTTCGTGTTGCGTTCATTCAGGCGTCCCCGCCGGTCAACGGGGCGCCCGTA
>JAYSTV010000284.1:0-3300 GCA_043719425.1 Acidimicrobiia bacterium
TGGCTGGTTGATAGGACAGCGACGCCGAGGCCACCAAGGACGCGCGGCAGAGTGTCGGCCGGCTTGTAGACGCGCAGGCCGGGCTTGCTCACTCGCTGATGCCGGAGATCGTCCGGACCCGTGAGTCGGAGTATTTCAGGGTGATCTCCAGGGTGGAGCCAGGCTTGCCGTCGTTGGCCTTGACGGTCACGGCGCCGATATAGCCCTCACGGGCCAAAATCTTGGCGAGCGCTTCCTTGAGTTTCGACGAAGGCATCTTCACCGTGTCGTGCTTGGCCGTGTTCGCATTGCGAATACGGGTGAGCATGTCGGCGATGGGGTCAGTCATGGTCATTTCGGAATCACCAGCTCGCCTTGGTCACGCCTGGGATTTCCCCGGCGTGAGCCAAATCACGGAGACAAATTCGACACAGGCCGAACTGCCGGAAGACGGCGCGCGGGCGACCACACTTCTGGCAACGCGTGTAGGCCCGCACTTTGTACTTCGGCGTACGGTTGGCCTTTTCGATCAATGCTTTCTTAGCCATATCAGATCGTTCCCTCAGTGGCGGTGAGACTTTGGAGTGGATTCAGCAGGGCCATTTGATTTCAGCTCTGTCCTTCACGCTTGAACGGAAAACCGAAGGCGTCGAGCAGAGCGCGTCCTTCGGCGTTGGTGCGGGCGGTAGTCACGATGGTGACGTCGAACCCACGGGTCGTATCGATCTTGTCGTAGTCGATCTCCGGGAAGATCAGCTGCTCGGTGACGCCGAACGTGTAGTTGCCACGTCCGTCGAAGCTCTTCGGGTTGAGGCCGCGGAAGTCGCGGATGCGGGGGATCGCCAACGACACGAGGCGGTCGAAGAATTCCCACATGCGATCGCCGCGCAAGGTGACCTTGGCGCCAATGGCGTTGCCTTCGCGAAGCTTGAAACCGGCGATCGACTGGGTGGCCTTGGCCACGGTCGGCTTCTGACCGGTGATCTTGATCAGGTCGGAGATGGCCCCTTCGAGCAGCGACGGCTGCACGGTGGCCCGACCGACGCCGGCGTTCAGAACGATCTTCTCAAAACGAGGCACTTCCATGATGTTGGAAAGGCCGAGCGTCTCTTTCAGCTGAGCCCGAAGCTCGGTGTTGTACCTCGCCTTGAGACGGGGAATGGAGGTCGTCATCGTTGTCGTGCTCATGGAAGTTCCGCTCCGGTGCGTTTCAGGACGCGGACCTTGGTCCCGTCGGCCTTGATCTTGTAGCCCACCCGAGACGGCTTGCCGTCGGGGGTAACCAAGGACACCTTCGAGGCGTGGAGCGGCATCGACTTGTCGACGATGCCTCCCTTTTCGCCCGCCTTCGTGGGCTTGGTGTGGCGCTTCGAGACGTTGAGTCCCTCGATGAGCACCATGGCGTCGCTCGGACGAGCTTCGGAGACAGCGCCGGTCTTGCCCTTGTCCTTGCCGGACAAGACAATGACCTGATCGCCCTTCTTGATCTTCATACCGGCCATCTCAGATCACCTCGGGAGCGAGAGAAACGATGCGCATGAACTTCTTGTCGCGCAGCTCACGACCGACCGGGCCAAAGATGCGTGTGCCGCGGGGCTCGAGCTTCTCGTTGATGATCACGGCGGCATTTTCGTCGAAGCGGATGTAGGAACCGTCCTTGCGGCGGCGCTCCTTCTTGACCCGCACGACGACGCAACGGACGACTTCGCCCTTCTTGACGGTGCCGCCAGGAATGGCGTCTTTTACCGCCGCGATGAACACGTCGCCGATCGAGGCGTAGCGACGACGAGTACCGCCGAGCACCTTGATGCAGAGGACTTCTTTGGCGCCGGTGTTGTCGGCGACGCGGAGTCGGGATTCGGTCTGGATCATCGGGCACGCTCCACAACTTCGACAAGGCGCCAGCGCTTCGTCTTCGACAACGGACGGGTCTCCTGCACACGGACCTTGTCGCCGAGTTTGGCGTCGCCGTTTTCGTCGTGGGCATGGAGGCGCTGGGTGCGCTGGATGGTTTTGGAGTACGTGATGTGGCGAACACGATCGACGACCGAGACGATGATCGTCTTGTCCATCTTGGTGCTCACGACAACGCCCTCGCGAACCTTGCGACGGTTCTCTCGCGCCAGCAGCTCGGCGGCAGTTTCAGCAACAGTTTCGGTGGTTTCGCTCATGGAGCTCACTTCTTCCCGGCCGCGAGGAGTTCGGCGGCAGCAATCTCTCGGGCCCGCAGCACGGTGTTAACCCGGGCTACGTCGCGCTTCAAGACACCGAGACGAGCCGTGTTTTCGAGCACGCCGGTCGCTGCCTGGAAGCGCAGGTTGAACAATTCTTCTTTGAGTTCGCCGAGCTTGGCGACGAGTTCGGCGTCGGCCAGTTCGAGAAACGAGGTGATGCGCTTGCTCACAGTGCTTCCTCCCGGGAAATAACGCGGGCCTTAATCGGCAGCTTTTGGATGGCAAGGTTCAATGCTTCGCGGGCGAGTTCTTCGCTCACGCCGCTCATCTCGAACATCACGCGACCGGGCTTGACGACGGCCACCCATCGTTCCGGGTTGCCCTTGCCCGAACCCATGCGGGTCTCGGCCGGCTTCTCGGTAACCGGCTTGTCCGGGAACACGCAGATCCAAATCTTGCCGCCACGCTTCACGCGACGAGTCATGGCAATACGTGCGGCTTCGATCTGGCGAGCAGTGATCCAGGCCGGTTCCAGCGCCTGGATGCCGTAGTCACCGAAGTTGAGCTCGGCACCACCCTTGGCTTGACCAGTCATGCGACCGCGCTGCTGCTTGCGGTGCTTCATTCTTCTCGGCATCAACATGATGCGGTCCTCTCGCCCGGGTGGCGGCGACCATCAACAATGCGCATCAACATGGTTCCGGCCCCTCTCACTCGTCACCGCTACGGAAATGGGGCGTCTCGCTGCCCTGACGGGCGCGGCGCTCCATTTCTTCTTCTTCGTTCAACCGGCGCTCGAGATCCGGATCGGCCTCACTCAGGAGGGGCGTGGCCGGAATCACGGCGGGCTCTTCGGTCGGCTCTTCACGACGGAGTCCGCCGCCGGCCGAGATCACGCGCTTGGGTCGCGGAGTGCCAAGCGCATCACCGGCGGCCAGGGCGGCTTCACGAGCGGCCTTGTCGTCGATCACCGAGGTCTTATACGGAAGGATGTCGCCCTTGTAGATCCACACCTTGACACCGATGCGACCGTAGGTCGTCTTGGCTTCACGGAATCCGTAATCGATGTCGGCGCGCAGGGTATGCAAGGGCACACGGCCTTCGCGGTACCACTCGCTGCGGCTCATTTCGGCGCCACCGAGCCGAC
>JAYSTV010000285.1:0-7986 GCA_043719425.1 Acidimicrobiia bacterium
GTGATAAAGCGAGCCTTCATGACCTGCTCGTCGGGAACCAGGTCGGTGCTCGACACGAGGCCCGTGAGATCGGCGAGGGATTCGGCGGCGCCGGCGGACCGCTGTGAGGCCGGAACGTTGACCTCTTGTACCGCGTCACCGAGGAGGTTTGACGCCGTACCCTTTGGTACCGGCTTCACGACCTTCAACACTTTGACCGACGGCTCGGCGAGCGCGGCGGGGACCGGCTTCGACGAGTTCGATGATTTCAGGATGACGAAAGTGCCGACGAGGGCGACGGCCACGGGGGCAACGACACCGATGAGCTTGCGACGATTCACGGAGGGTCTCCATCTTGGAGCGAGTGGATGAGCTGATGGTCCCGAGGTCGGGCGTGACGGTTGCATCGGCCTACATCGGTGCACCCTTGAGCGTCGGTTCGACTTTTTCTTCAGCGTCTCGTCGAGCCGGCATTCATCGGTCGGTAAACGCAGAACGAGCCTCGGTCAAAACCGAGGCTCGTGTATGTCTTCTCTCGATCAACCCCGCTGGATCAACCGAAGAGCGATTCTGAATCCTGTGGCGATTTAGCCGATGGCATCGTTCATCGCATTCCCGCTGCGGTTGAACACGCTCGAGTTGGCTTTGCGAAAGTAGGTGAATGCGCTGATGCACGACACCGCGATCATGGCCAGCATGAGGGCGTATTCCACGGAGGTTGCCCCACGCTCTTCGAACCGTTGGACGACCCGGTAGTGGGTGTTCTGGAAAGCGATGAACAGGCGCATGATGGAATCCGGGGAAGGGTTGTGATCAGGACGAGGAAACGTTGTTCATGGAGTTGCCGGCCTTGTTGAACGTGGTCTTCACGCTTCGAGACAAGAACGACACGGCGCCGATTATGGCGACCGCGATGAGGCCGACCATGAGGCCGTACTCGACGGCGGTGGCGCCGCGCTCCTCGATCTCGGCCCGGCGGCGAACGATAGAGGATTGGGTGCAGACAAAGAGTTCGAGCATGGGGGAGGGCCTCGTACGACGGGTGGGAGCGGGGAAGTTCGTGCTGCTGGTGTGACGCGAAGCGGGCGACCGAGCAAGCTCGGCCGCCCGCAATCGCTTCGACCTAAAAGATCAGGACGACGAGACGTTGTTCATGGAGTTGCCGGCCTTGTTGAACGTGGTCTTCACGCTCGTGGACAAGAACGACACGGCGCCGATGATGGCGACAGCGATGAGGCCGACCATGAGGCCGTACTCGACGGCGGTGGCGCCACGCTCCTCGATCTCAGCCTTGCGGCTGGCGATGTAGGACTGGATGGAGACGAATGACTTCAGCATGTTTGGGATTTCCTTCGGAAGGGGTGGAGTGAGGTTCTCGGAACGTGGCTCGTCGAGAACCACGCCATCACCATCGGGCAGCCACGGGCTCGGTCGATCATCAAGATTGATGATCTGTCGCTGGCCACGGCTCGCATTGATGCCGTCGACCTACCGAATCCGGTGAGTGGTAGTTCCTTCGGTCCGCGTCGGCTAGCGAGCGAGGTCGGCGTCGAGCCAACCAGTGCGGTATCCAAGGGCCACTGCGGCGACCACGGAGCTCACGTCGAGTTTGGCGAGCACGCCTCGGATCTGCGTGCGTACGGTGTTGACTGAGACGTAGCTGGACTTGGCGACGTCTTCCGGTGAACTACCGATAGCCAGAAGACGCAGCACATCGCTCTCGCGCTTCGTTAGCGCTTCGAACGCCGCGAACCGGTCCTGGCTTCGGGCTCGAGTGTTCCGCAATTCGCTGAGTAGCGACTCACGGACCGACACACCAATGACGGTGTTTCCGACCGCCAGCTGCGAGGCCATTTCCCGTAATTCCTCCACGGTCGAACTCTCATCGACAAAGCCACCGGCGCCTCTTTCGACCCAAAGGGCCAGCTCATGGCGTTCTCGGGTGGCCCCCACAACCAGGACGCCGACGCCCTGCTGGGCGGCCCGGCGACAGAGCGCGGCCACGAGTTCGTCGTCGCTGTGCAGTTCCCCATCAATGATTAGGACGCGTATCTCGGGGGCCAGAGGGGCATTTGTCTCGCGAACAGCCGACGGTTCGATGCGGGCCACGACGGGCAACGCGGTTGCCAGCAGGGCAGCGAAAAGGCCCCGCTCGGAGAGAACCGCGGTGGCCGGTCCGAGGTCACCCGGCATGGCCGCCTCACAGCGGCGACATCCTGGAGTGCGGTCAGTCACTAGCACGAGCCTCTCATCGACATTGATGAGGTGGACCTGTAGTCCGCTGAATGTTGCTGGCCTTTCGGTGCTCCGTCGCCTGTCAGTTGTCGGTGATGGCCTTGATCCGGGCGGCCACGGCTTCGGCCTCGGCCCGGGCCGAGGGCTCCAACCCCGTGGACTGGGCCTGGAGGGCGAGGAGTTTGGCCAGGTCACCCTGGACCCGAATTTTGCCGTTCATGAACGCGGAGAGTGCCGCGGTGGCGTCCTGGTCGATAATGAGGGCCTTGACCGTGATGTAATCCGCGCTCACGACAACCTCGGGATTGTCGATGTGGCCCTCGTCGATGCCGAGGGCGCCGCTGCTCGAATCGACATGGGCATGCATGGTCGACTCCCCGAAGGGCACGTCGGTCACGATTAAGTTCATCCGCAACGGCGGTGCCGGTGGGGCTGATGCGCTGAGTTCGTCGCGGATCGTGCGGGCGGCGGCGATCCACTTCTCGGACAGGAACGGGTAGCTCGGCACGGGGTGCGACGTTAGCTGCCGGCTCTGGCTATGCCCCCGGTGGCACACGGTGCTGCGGCGACCAGGAGCAGAGCTGCCGGCTCTGGCTATGCCCCGGGCCCGGTCGCTACGCTCGCCAGCCATGTCGACATCAGAGGGTCCCGTTCTTGCTGGCGCCGAAGCTTTGGAGGTTCCGGGTACGAACGGGTCCGGCGTGTTGGTTCTGCATGGCTTTACCGGCAGTCCCATCTCCATGCGGCCATTGGCCGAGGCGTTTGCCGCGGCCGGGTTTGCGGTGTCCATGCCCCGTCTTCCGGGCCACGGCACGGTCGTTGAGGACATGATCCCGACCCGCTGGGAGGACTGGTTCGGTCATGCGCAAGCGGCCTACGACGCGCTTGTCGCGAAGTGCGGCCACGTCGTGGTGGCGGGCCTGTCCATGGGTGGCACGCTCACCGTGGCCCTCGCCCTCGCCCGGCCAAGCACCGCCGGACTCGTGTTGATCAACCCGGCGGTGGAACCGATGGCCGAGGAGTTCCGGTCACTCCTGGGCCAGATGGCCGAGGTGTCCGAAACCATGCCGGCGATCGGCAACGACATCGCCAAACCCGGTGTTTCCGAAGAGAGCTACGACGCCACGCCGATCCGCGCGCTGCTGTCGTTGGCCGCCGCGGGTGACGATCTCGATGTTCGGCTCGGGGAACTGGCCATGCCTGTGCTTCTGCTGAATTCTCCTCAGGACCATGTGGTGCCGCCGACCGCACCGGACTACTTCTGCGCCCGGGTGACCGCTCCGGTGGAGCGCGTGGTCTTGGAGAAGAGCTTCCACGTGGCTACGCTCGATTTCGACGCGGAGCTGATCGAAACCTCGGCCGTGGCCTTCGCGTCCCGGGTGTGTGCGCTGGGGTAATTCGGGCGGAATCGGGGCCGTGGTGGGGTTGGCGGACCGTAGATTGGTCGCCCTATGTCTGACGCACCTGTTCGTGGGTTGAGCCGGGACGATGTTGTCCATGTGGCCCGTCTCGCCCGTCTCGCCTTGACCGAGGACGAAATCGATCAGTACACGGCCGATCTCGCGGGGATCCTCGGTCACGCCGAGGATGTGGCGTCGCTCGACACCACGGGCATCGAACCGACGGCGCATCCGCTCCCGCTCGTCAACGTGTTCCGGGCCGACGTGGTGCGGGTCTCGCTCGATCGCGATGAGGTGTTGGCCGCCGCGCCGGGAGCGGTCGACTCGCAGTTCTCGGTGCCGAGCATCCTGGGTGTTTCGTGAGCGGTTCCCATGCCGTTTCGGTGGCTCCGGGGAGCCCGGGTTCGGTCACGGCGATTGCCGCCGACGTCCGCGCCGGTCGACGGTCTGCGGCCGCTGTTCTGGCCGAACATCAGACGCGGGTCAACGCGTCGGAGGCCGACATCCACGCCTTCAACCTGGTGCTGCATGATGTCGCGCAGGCCGCTGCCCTCGCCGTCGACGAAAACGTGGCCGGGGGTCGTGATCCCGGTCCGCTCGCCGGGGTGCCGATTGCGCTCAAAGACAACATGTGCACCCGAGGCATTGCCACCACGTGTTCGTCGAAAATTCTCGACGGTTGGAAGCCGCCCTACGACGCCACCGTCGTCTCTCGCCTCGCCGCCGCCGGTGCCATCCTGGTCGGCAAGACGAACCTCGACGAGTTCGCCATGGGTTCATCAACCGAGAACTCGGCGTTCGGTCCAACGAGGAACCCCCATGATCTCACCAGGGTCCCGGGTGGTTCTTCGGGTGGCTCGGCCGCGGCCGTCGCCGCCGGCTTCGCGGCCGCGTCGCTCGGCTCCGATACCGGCGGATCGATTCGCCAGCCGGCCTCGCTGTGCGGTCTCGTGGGCGTCAAGCCGACCTATGGCGCGGTCAGTCGCTACGGACTCATTGCGTTTGCGTCGTCGCTCGATCAGATCGGTCCGTTCACGCACACGGTCGAAGACGCCGCGCTGCTGCTCGAAGTGATCTCCGGTCACGATCCGATGGACTCCACGTCGATCGACGCACCACCGCTATCGCTCGTCGACTCCGCCCGTCTCGGCGCCACCGATGGTGTCGCCGGTCTGCGCGTTGGCATCATCACCGAGCTGTCGGGTGAGGGGATCAGCGCCGACGTGCTGGCCCGGGTGGAGGTCGCCGCCAATCGTCTGCGGGCCGCCGGCGCCACCGTGGACCACGTGAGTGTTCCGTCGACCGTTCTTGGTTTGTCGGCGTATTACCTGATCGCCCCGGCCGAAGCGTCGTCGAACCTGGCTCGGTTTGACGGGGTCCGCTTTGGTCTGCGGGTCATGCCCGGTGGTGGCGGCAACGTGCAGGACATGATGGCCGCCACGCGCGCCGCGGGCTTCGGGGCGGAGGTCAAACGACGCATCATGCTCGGTACCTACGCACTGTCGGCGGGATACTACGACGCGTACTACGGGCAGGCCCAGAAAGTCCGTACGCTTATCATCAACGATTTCCAGCGCGCCTATCAATCGTTCGACGTGTTGCTCACGCCGACCTCACCGACCACCGCATTTTCTTTCGGGGACAAGACGGATGACCCGATGACGATGTACATCAACGATGTCTGCACCATCCCGTCGAACCTGTCAGGCGATCCGGCGATCAGCGTGCCGTGTGGCGTCGGCGATGACGGCATGCCGGTCGGTGTGCAGCTACTCGGCCCGGCGCTCTCCGAAGCGTTGTTGTTTCGTGCTGCCGCGGTCATTGAACGGGGGAACTGAGTCATGCGCACAACACAAGTTCGCAGCAACCTTCGGACCGAACGGGGGACTAAGTCATGGTGATAAGGGCTGGTTGGGATCTGGTTATCGGACTCGAAGTGCATGCCGAGTTGGCCACCAAGACAAAGCTCTTCTGCGGATGTGCCAATGCGTTTGGTTCGGAGCCGAACACCAATGTGTGTCCGGTGTGTCTGGGGTTGCCCGGGTCGCTGCCGGTGCTCAATGAACAGGCGGTGGAGCTGGCCATGCGGGTCGGCGTGGCGCTGCACTGCGACATCCGTCCCTCGATCTTCAGCCGGAAGAACTACTTCTATCCGGACATGCCCAAGGACTATCAGGTCACGCAATACGACTTGCCGCTGAACAGCGATGGCTATCTCGATCTGCCCAATGGCACTCGCATCACGGTCGTACGCGCGCATATGGAAGAAGACACCGGCAAGTCGACCCACCTCGGCGGGACCGGTCGAATCCAAGGATCCGATGGTTCGCTCGTCGACTACAACCGCTCGGGCGTGCCCCTCGTTGAGATCGTTTCGGGACCGGACCTGACCACGGCCGACGACGCCAAGGCCTACGTGGCCGAGATGCGGGGCATCCTGGTCGCCACGGGTGCGTCCGACGGCAAGATGGAAGAAGGCTCGATGCGGGTCGATGCCAACGTGAGCGTGCGTCGACCGGGTGACGAACTCGGCACGCGTTGTGAAATCAAAAACCTGAACTCGTTGCGGTCGCTCCTGAGAGCTATTGACTACGAGGCCAACCGGCAGATCGACCTGCTCGAGTCGGGCGAGAGGATCATCCAGGAAACGCGTCACTGGAGTGAGGCCGACGGGCGTACATCGTCGATGCGATCCAAGGAAGAAGCGATGGACTACCGCTATTTCCCCGAGCCCGACCTTGTGCCGCTCGCTCCGTCGGCCGCGTGGATCGGCGCCGTGACCAGCGCGCTCGCGCCACTGCCCGGCGATCGTCGACGCGCCCTCTCCACGGCGAGCGGGTGGACAGCCGACGCACCCGACGTTGGGTTCGCGCCGAACGCCGAGGCCGTGGTGACGGTGATCGAGCAGGACCTCGACGCGTTGGTGCTCACGGCTATTGCCGCCGGGGCTGATCCGCGCCGGGCCGTGAACCGGGCGGCCAACGAGCTTGCCGGCAATGTTGGCCTGGTCGACGCCGCGTCGTTTGCCACGGTGCTGCGTCTTGAAGGCGAGGCCAAGCTCACCGCGACCCAGGCGAAAGCTGTGATCGCGGAACTCGTCGCCAATGGCGGTGACCCGGCCGAGATCATCGCCGCAAAGGGATTTGTCGCCCTCGACACCTCGGTCCTTGAAGGCCTCGTCGACGAACTGATCGCCGCCCACCCGGCCGAGTTCGAGCGCCTTCGCACCGGCGATCCAAAGGTCACCGGCTTCTTCGTCGGTGCCGCCATGAAGCGATCCGGCGGCAAGGCCGACGGCCGCGCTGTCACCGAGCTGTTGCGGGTGCGCGCCGGTAGCTAGATCGCGAAGATACGCGCGCTTAGGTAGCGAGCGATGCCGTGGCCGGGAACCGAAGCACGGCACACTTGGCGTCGATCTCCGGCGGGGTCGGATTCGGCGTTTCGGCGTTGCGGGTTGGGCCCTGGCCTTGGTCGGCGCTGTCGGCGGTGAGCTCACCGGTGGTGGCGTTCACGGTTGCTCGCAGACGGTCGAGACCGCGGGGCGCCGGGCCGCTGAGCACGGCGCCGGTGATACTGAACACCGAGCGACAACCGGGGCAGACGAAGTGTTCGGTGCTCACACACCAACCCACGCGTCGACGGTCGTTGGAGCACACCGGGCTTAACACCAGCAGCGGCGGCGACGTGCCGACGGCCTCGCGAGGGAGCTCTTCGCCGTCGGGAATGGCCACGATGTAGGCACCAGGGTCCTCGGCCCAGAGTGGCGATCCCGGTGTTGCCTCGTCACCAAGAAAGCTCGTCGCCGATCCCTGCCGCGGCTTCTGTTCGCGACATCCGGAGCCCGCAAACATCAGTGTGAGCATGGCGGCGCGTAGCAAGAAGGTTCGGCGGGAGCTTTGACCGGGAGACACGCCCGCCCAGTCTGGCTGCTCTGGGATGCACGGCAGTATTCAAGATTCACTCTCTCCGTCGTTGTTCCTGGTCATGCGCCGCTGCGACCAAACTGGACGATCATGGCAACCTGCTACCGCCACCCGAATGTCGAGACGTTTCGAACCTGTGGACGATGTGACCGACCTACCTGTTCTGATTGTCTGCGCGACGCCCCCGTTGGATTTCAGTGCGTGGAGTGCATCCGCAAAGTGACCCCGGGAGCGGCGTCGCAGGTCAAGCGCACGGTGCGGGTCAATAAGAACCTGGCGCTGAGCGATCTGCCCGTGACCAAGCTGCTGATCGCCGCCAACCTGGTGGTGTTCGTGCTCGGTCAGGCTGGGGCCAGGTGGGCTCAGCCTGGGCGCCTAGCGTTGGCCTCGTCGCTCATTTCGCCGCTCGGCGAGTACTACCGATTGGTCTCGGCCGGGTTCCTCCACTA
>JAYSTV010000286.1:0-3291 GCA_043719425.1 Acidimicrobiia bacterium
GGAAGTGCCCGTTCGTTGGTCGTCAGCTCGGCTCCGACAACGGGAAACTGGGCGATGGCGGACGATCTGATTCGGTCCGCGATCGCCGGGTACCGCTGCGACAAGAAGGCCGTCGTCGTGACCACAACGAGCATGAGGGGAAAGAATGCGAGGAACGCCGAAAACGCAACAAGCGCAGCCAACTGACCTCCGCGATCGTCCCCAAACTTCTTGACAACACCGAAAACGAATCCGGCGGGCAGAGACTCGCGCTGCCAGGCGTCGACGGCTCGGACCGCACGGTCAACCGGATTTCGCCTACCGGCGGGGGGCGTTCCGATGGCCGACACGTGTTGAGACTCTTAGTTCTCGCGGTCGAGTGCCGCGTCGTCGAGCTCGGCGAGCTGCACTTCGAGGGGTTCATGCGCACCATGGGCCGTGCCTGCCTTCCGGTACTTTTCAACCAAAAGGTCCTCGTCGAAAGACTCGGCATTGTTGATGTCGTCGTTGTCAGCCATGTTCCCTCACGTTGGTTTTTCCGGCGCGGCGCGCTCCGCGTCGTCTTCGTCCGGCTACCCAATGTCGTGACCTGGCAAACCACTCGGATCACTCGACGCTAGGTGGTGCTCGTGTTGATGACCAGCTGCCAGGTGTCATTGAAACCGAAGATTGGACCCGTTAAGGCCCAGCCGACGACGCTCTTTTGGCGAAACGATTGAAGAGCGCACTCATTCGAGTCAACGACCTAACAAGTTTTGAAGGCCGCTGACCATCGACGCAGATAGTCAGGAATCACGACGGTATGCGTGGCTCGGTCACAACCAGAACAGGACACGGGGCGTGACGGATCACGTAGTCAGACACCGACGGATCGAACAGACGAGAGATCCAGTTCTTGTGTCCGTGGCCGACAACCACAACGTCGACCTTCAAATCGACAGCTTCCTGACAGATGGTGAATCCGGCTGAGCCCAGCGGTGTCACCGACGTCGCTTCGCCGTGGAGCTGTTTTTGCGCCGCACGGACAGCGTTATCGGCTTCCTCCTCGGCCGCCTCATAGGCCGTCTCCGAGGGCAACAGACCAACAGCGCCACCGCCGAAAGGGTCGGGAACGACAAACGGGGCCACCGAGGCCGCACTGAGGAGAATGTGCTCATCATTAGGAAAGAGACGCGCAGCGATCCGTGCCGCTTCGTTCGCAGCCGGAGATCCATCAACAGCAACAAGAATTCTCATTCGTGTCTGTTGCCCGCTGTCGAGACGTTCCAAACACAGGTCGATGTCAAACCACGAACGGCGGCTCGTCGTTGGCAGGAACAGGCTCGGCTGCGGTGGTCGTTTCGGCCAGCGGTGTTAGCGGCACCGCGCCAATGCGGACTACCAGGACCGGACATGGCGCGTTCTTCATGACGTAGTCCGACACCGACGGATGGAACAACCGAGAGAGAACCGACTTGTCCTCACGGCCGACCACGACGACGTCAACTCCAAGTCGAGCCGCCTCCCGGCAAATCACCAGACCGGCATCGCCTGTCTCAACATCGCGCGCCGCCACCCCCGGAAATTCGGCTGCGGCCTCCGCAACGTTGCTCGCCGCGTTTTCCTCGATGGCCGAGGTCAGCGAGTCCGACGGTCCGGTCACAAGGCCACCCAGCGCGACACCGAACACGAAAGGCGGAAGCTCGGCCACGCCGAGGATCACGTGTTCGGCGTCGGGAAACAACACCTTCGCCATCTGCGTGGCATGGTGGGCGGCCTCGGTGTCGTCAACGGCGAGAAGAATTTTCACCGAAGACCTATGCCCAACACGTTGGTACGGGAAACCCCATCGCGAGGATCTTCAACGCAGGACCTGCCTCGCTATTGCAATCCGTTCGGATCGTGGGATCCGACACGGTGGAGTTCACGCAGAACGAACAGTTCGCGTTGTCGATGTGCAGAGAAGTCTGCATCGTCACAGCACGTTCAGTTCGAGCGTGACCGAGGCCGCCAGCGTTCCCGAGGTTCCGGTCAGCACAATCGGGTACTTACCGGGGGCAACCGTCGACGGCACCGTCACAAAGAGGGTAAAGGTCGGCACGGCACCGCTGACGCTCACGCTGACTCCGGCCGGGAGTCCAGCGAGACCGAACGTGATCAAGCTGTTGAAACCGCCCGTTGGCGTGACCACCACCGAGTACGTCGCCGAGGATCCTCGCGACATCGCCAGAGAGAACGGTGCGGCGCTCAACCCGAAGCCTCCGACCGGGGTGGAGTTCACCGTTGTCGAAAGAACGTTCAGCGTCATTGGATAGGTGTGGCTGTTCGTTCCGCTCAGGCCAACAATGCCGATGGGGTAGGCCCCCGAGAGTGTGGCCGAGGAAACAAAGAAAGCGGCCGTCGAATCGCCCGTCGCCGGATTCGGAGTGAAGTTGACGGTCACGCCCGACGGTAGACCGATCACGCCCAACGACACCGAGGGCGCCTGCACACCGACGATCTGATACCCAATGAGTACAGAAGTTGTCCCACCGACGGCAACGTTGGTCACCGCGGGCACAACGAGAGCGAAGTCAAGAGGGTTCGACACCGTGAACACGACAGTGGTCGTCTTCACGGTCTGAGTGTCGGAACTCCCGCTGACCGTGACCACATAGCGTCCTTCGGGCACTCCCGTGGACGCTGTTGCATACAGCACCGTGCCGGCGTTGGTGGGATTCGGGGAAAAGTTCGCCGTTACTCCGGCCGGGAGTCCGTTTGCGGTGAAGGTCACGCGACCGCCGTACCCACCGCTGCGATCGACGGTAAAGCCGAACGCGGCCGTCTGACCAGTCCGGACGATGAGCTCGGGATTGTCAGCGCGCAGAGCAAACGCCGAGATGCCGACGGGCGCAGATGTGGGAGGTGCAGATGGCGGGCTGGTGGTTGGAGGCGCAGCGGAAACGGGCGGTGCTATCGGTCCGGCCTCGACCGTGAGGCGCAGAACCGTGGACTTTGCCAGCGCAAGTGATTTCGTCCGCAACGTGAGGGTCGAACTACCTAGCGAGGCGCTCGGCGGGACGGTGACCGACAGGCTGTAGTTCCCATTCCCCACCGGAGTGACGCTCGTGGCGGACCCGGCCGGCGCGCCGCTCAGTACGAAGGTGACAGTTCCAACTGTGCCCTGCGTTCGAATGGCGAAGGGATAGCGCGCCGTTCCGCCGGGGAACACGGTCTGGGTCGGGACGATCACAAAAGCAAGGCTGCGCGAAGCCGCCGAGGCCGGAAGTATGGATCCAGCCACGAACGCGACAACCGCAAGCAAAAGGGCAGCAATCCAAGTACCGCGCATCC
>JAYSTV010000287.1:0-7955 GCA_043719425.1 Acidimicrobiia bacterium
ACGATCACGGGATCGATCCCGAAGTACTCGCCGATACCACCCGCCACGCCCTTCAGGACGCGGTTATCCCGGCTGCGGTAGAGCCGCTTGTCGGCGGCCGTGGGCGGGGCTGATGCATCGACGTTCGAGGGACGCTGTTCGGTCTTCACGTCATCCATGTTGCTCGGCCATCCGTTCGCCGGGGATCAGGACTTCCCCGGAAACGACCCTGATCTTCGGGGGTCGCTCAGGGTCGGTCCGGGGGTCGTCCCGGACGTGGCTCCGGGGCTCACCTGCCATCATCACTACGTGCCCACATTGCCGGAACCTCCCCGACCTCCGGTTCTGCCTGCGCGTGCGCGGCGCCCGTTGCCGGGCGCGCTGGCCGATCTGGAGCGGAGCGGTCCGGGGGAGCGGTGGCTCGGAGGCGTGGCGTCCGGGGTCGCCGCTCGCTTGGGGGTCGAAGCTTCCATTGTCCGTATCGCCTTTGTTGCATTGGGCCTGGCCTCAGGAATTGGGGTGATCGTCTACGCCCTCGGCTGGGTGCTGCTTCCGGAACGATCGGCCCCGGTTGGAACGCGACCGTCGCGTTCGGTCCTGTCCGCGGCCGGGGACCCGATCGCGGCCTTGGCCTTCGGAGCCATCGTCCTCGGATCCCTGCTCCTTATCCAGCAAAGTGGCCTACCGTTCCCGGGTTGGGTGATGACGCCCGTGGTCGTGGTCTCGATCGGCGCGTCGATGATCAGTCACGAAGGTCGCCGCTCGATCGAGCACGCGCTCTCGAAGCAGAACGGTCGGAGCTGGCGCGGTCAGGTCGTGCGCCTCATCGTCGGCGGGATCTTCGTCTTCGGCGGGCTCGCCGGGGTCGTTTCTCGCGCCGGTGGCCTCAACGCTCTCACCGGCTTGTTCTTTGCGGTGATCGCGCTCGTCGGTGGACTCGGCGTAATCCTTCTTCCGTGGTCGCGCTCGATGCTCAGCGCGCTTAGCGACGAGCGTCGGGCCCGTGTTCGATCGGAGGAAAAGGCCGATATCGCAGCGCACCTTCATGACTCAGTCCTACAGACGTTGGCCATCATTCAGCGAAAAGCCGATGATCCTCGCCAGGTCCAGGCGTTGGCCCGTCGACAGGAACGCGAGCTGCGAGCGTGGCTGTTCAGCGAGGGGGATCAGAGCATCGGTCGGCCCCTGTCGATCCGCGAACTTGTTGACGTGATCGCCGAAGAAATTGAAGAGGCCTACGGACTGAACGTTGATGTGGTCGGGGTCGGCGACGCGCCGCTCGACGCGCCGTCACGCGTGCTTCTCGCTGCCATGCGTGAAGCGTTGGTCAACGCTGGCAAACACTCTGGCGCCGACAAAGTCGACGTGTACTTGGAACTCGACGAACGCGAGATAGCGGTGTTCGTGCGTGACCGAGGTCATGGCTTCGACCCGTCGGCGGTGTCGGCCGATCGACGAGGTCTGAGTGACTCCATCGTGGGGCGCCTCGCTCGCGGCGGAGGCCGGGCCGTCATTCGGTCCACTCCCGGCGAAGGAACGGAAGTCCAGCTCTTCATCGCGCGGGCCCTCGATGCGACGTCTATCGCGGAGCTGGAAACGCCCGTCGACGATGCCGTCGTGGCGACGGAGGAGACTGCACCCAGACGACCGGCGCGACGAAAGGCCACAACATGAAGACGCGAGTGTTTCTCGTCGACGACCATCAGCTGTTTCGCAAGGGAGTGGCGGCGGAACTCGCTGACGCCGTCCAAATCGTCGGCGACGCCGCCGACGTGGACAGCGCCGTGTCCGGGATCATTGCCCTCCGTCCGCAAGTGGTGCTGCTCGATGTGCATCTTCCGGGCGGTGGTGGAGCGTCGGTCATCACTCGGGTCCACGAGCGCGAGCCCGACGTGAAGTTCTTGGCCCTGTCCGTCTCCGACGCGTCGGAAGACGTCATCGCCGTGATCCGCGCCGGGGCTCGCGGGTACGTGACGAAGACGATCAGCGGCGGCGAACTCGCTGATGCCATCAATCGAGTTGCCGATGGCGATGCCGTGTTCTCGCCTCGCCTGGCCGGCTTTGTCCTCGACGCGTTCTCCGCCAGCGGACCGGTCGATCAGGTGTCCGACCCCGAGCTCGACCAGCTCACCCAGCGCGAGAAAGAAGTGTTGCGCCTGATCGCGCGTGGCTACGCCTACAAAGAAATTGCCCGTCAACTGACCCTGTCCGTGAAGACCATCGAGACGCACGTGTCGTCGGTCCTACGCAAGCTCCAGTTGTCGAGCCGCTACGAGCTCACTCGATGGGCCAACGATCGTCGACTGCTGTAGCTACTTCTTCCGCGTGATGCGGTCGGCCGACTGACGCTTCGTCTCACGGGGCGGCTTCGGCACGTTCGGCTTCTTTGGAGCGGGACGCTCTGAGCGGGGCGCGTCGGTCGTCTCGGCTTCGGCGATCGGGATGATCGTAAGCTCACGTGGTATCGGTGCCTCGAAGACTCGGGGACCGTGTTCGCCCACTGCAGGAAGCTCGAAACGATGCGCGTGCAGCAGAAGGCGCGACGCCGCTTGCGATACCGCCTTCGACGCGTAGAGCCGGTCGCCCAGAATCGGCGAGCCGCGGTGGGCGAGCTGGACCCGGAGTTGGTGGGTGCGGCCCGTAACCGGGTTGAGCAGCAATTGCTGACGCTTGGCGTTGAACTCGCCCAACTCGATGATCGTCTCGGCTCTGTCGCCACCGCGATCCACGACCGCCATCTTGTCGCGGTGCTCGCGGTCCTGACCGATGATGTCCACGAGGCGGCCGGCCTTGAGCTGGTGAGGACGAGCGACGACGGCCACGTAGTGCTTGGTCACGTCGCGGCCCTTGAACGCCGCATCGAGTTCGGAGCGAAGCGAACGCGGCGCGCTCTTGCGGACGAGCAGCATCACGCCCGACGTGTCGCGATCGATGCGATGCACCGGTATGACCACCTCATTGAGATGGGCGCTGAGCAGGGTGACGAGGTTGTCGTTGTCGACCACACCGCGAGGCTCGGGCCGGAGGCCGCTCGGTTTGTCGACGGCGAGGAGCAATCCGTCGTCGACCAAAATCCAATCGGGTTCGAGCACGTGGGCGTCGGCCGTGGTCGAGACGACACCGGCGATCTCAATGACGTAGCCGTTGCGGACTTCCCACGAGTCATACGTGACTGGTCGACCGTTGACCCGCACACGCTTGCGGCCAATGAGCATCGACGCCTCATTTTTCCCGAGCCCGGGAATGAGGTGACGTAGGGCGCGATCGAGGCGGGAACCGTCCAATTCGTTCGGAACGATGAGTCGATTCGCAGCAGGCACGGCCGAACAGGCTAGTTGGCGCCAGTTGTGCCCTCGCTAAGCGCGCGAACCATCCTTCGTATCCAGCTCCCGCCCGTGCCCAAATGAGCTGCTCCCGCGCCCAAGTGGGCGCACACCGCTCCGCCAGCGTGCCTTCGTCGCCCACTTGGGCGCGCCAAACCCCGACTTGAGGACTTCGCGCCAATCCACCCGGCCTCGAGGCCAGGCGTCGTCGTCGGCCAACATGGTGCCTCCTTCCTCGGTTCGCCATACATCTGAACGAGGAGGAACGTATGGGTCGTCGAACGACGCCGTATGAGATTGCGCTGACCGGGCCGTTGGCCGCCCGAGCCCTGGATATCGATGGATTTCGAGATGGCGAATGGCCCGTTATGAGCTGCATGCCGCATGAGGCCCGGCCCCGGCCAGGCATCATTCGGGTGAGGCGGTTCCATGTGCACGAAGTTGGCGGTGTCCTCATGGCGAAGCCGTGGATCGTGCTTCGACACTTGGCCGACGACGTCCAATTGCTCACCCAGGCGGAGCGTCGTGACGGCATTCGTCCCGACGACCGAGTCGAACTGGCGCTGGAGTGCATGCTGCACCGGGGACTGGTCACCCTCGAAGAACTCCACTTTCGCGGCGGATCTTTCGAGGGTGACAAGGCGTTGCGGCGAGTCCTTGCCAGGAGGCCGGATGAGCCTCCGACGGAGAGCTTCGCGGAAACACGTGTGTGGCAGTTCCTTCGAGACAACGGTTTCGATGCGTGGCGGCAGATGCCGATCGTGAACCTTGCCGGTCGAGTTGTGCGCCGGGTCGACTTCGTCATTCACTTTTTCCGGCGGATCCGCCGTCGACCTCGTCCACTGCTGCTCACGCCGGGTGATGGCGTGTTGGCGGAGGTGGACTCTCGGGAGTTCCACGAGGGCGCGTTCGAACGTGATCATGAGCGCCAGTCGGCCTACGACGCCCTCGGCTACCGATCGATCATGATCACGCCGAACCAGCTCGAACACCGTCCGGCGAGTGTGCTGGCGGCGATCAACGGAGCGCTTTCGAGCGGTCGGCCGTCGATCCGGCGCGCGGCCTAACGCGCCCGAGTCGCCCTTCGTCGCGCCCAAGTCGGCCCGAAACGTTGCGTGTCGACCGTCTACGGCCGACTTGGGCGCGTCGAACTGCCCACTTGGGCGCGTCGGGGCTTCAGTCGGCTGGCGGACGGGCCGATGTATGCCTCGACGGTTCCCGACGGTCTCTTCGAACTCAGGAAGTACTTCGACCATGCGTCCGCGTCGTTTCTCCCAAGCGGGGCTTTGGCGCGCCTGTGGTTCGGTGCTCGCGGTGGCTGGCCTGATGGTTGTTCTGCGACCACTTGGCCCCGTGCAAGCAGCACCATCGGCGTCGAACATCTTCGTTTCGACCGAGGTCTACCCGACATCAACGAGCGGCTGAAGTACCAACGCCACACAGCGAACGGCATCAGCCGCGCTTGACGATGCATGGCGTGCCGACGCCACCGCGAATGCTCTGCCCATCTTTCGTCGAGCGGTCTTCGCTGGCTCGCCCTCGACTTCGCCCGTCGCCGTGGCAAACCCGTCGACGTACAGCTTCGACGGAGCTGGTCCGGCAAGGACGATGACGGTGTCGTTGCGTGACGTGCTCCCGTCTGACCTGGCGGTCTATGGAGGATCGGTCGGGAACACGTCGATTGGCACCCTGGTGGCATCGGGGCCGAACGGGCCGCTGGTCGGGGTGAACTCGAACCGAGCGATGCAGGACTGTGCACCGTACCCGTCGGAATTCTTCGGCTCCGGAACCGCCGATGCCACGCCGTTCTGGAACGAGACTTCCGTAGCCTCGGATCGACTGAACGCGGCGTACTTCGATTTCAGTATCCCGCTTCGTTCGTTCGGTGCGTGGTTCGGCGATCTCGAGACTCGTCCCGGCACGCCCGCCTATCTGAAGGTCTTCAACGCCGCCGGCGTGGTGATCTGGGAACAGTCGATCGGCACGTCGACGGGCGCAAGTCCGACCGACGCGCAGTGCGGTGGCACGTCGACGACTGACTTCTTGGCCTGTGGCAACCAGGCCAGCAAGTGGATCGGATTCACCCTGCCGGCCGGCGAGACGGCCAAGGCGATGCTCGTCGTCGTGGGCGACGACGACTCCTGCACGCAACAGGCGTCTGACTGCGCTGGCCTAGGTGAGTCGCTGTCATGGATGGGGGCGACGGCCGCCGTGGTCGACCCGACCGCGACGACAACCACGACAACGACAACGACTACGACAACGACAACGACGACGACGACGTGGCCGCCGGCAACGACATCGACAACGACGCCCGCGTCGACAACCACACCGGGAACCACGACGCCGGTCACGACCGAGCGCACACCAACGACACTGCCGCCGGAACCAGGATCGATCGCGCCGAACACCGTCGTCGACCGCGAGGTGCCGAGTTCGTCCACGACGACGTCCGCCGAGGGTGTCTCGGCCCCATCGGCCAATTTCCGTGGCTCGTTGCCGACGTCGACCGGCGTGCAGACAACGACAACGGAAACTACGGGCTCGGCCGTTTCGATCTCCAGGACGACGAAGCGACCGGGGGCCGAGGTGCTCGGGGCCCGTCGGGGGAGCACGCTCGGCGGAGCTCAAGTCTTGGCGTTCACCGGGTTCTCGTCACCGCGACTCGCGATCGCCGCGATGTTGTTGCTCCTGGCCGGCGCTTGTTTCGTCGCCGGGTCACGACGACCGAAGGATCGAACCGTTACGCGGCGGTGAGGCGGGCGCGGAGGGCGTCAAGTTGGGTGTGCATTTCTGCCGGAAGGTGGTCGCCCAACTTGGCGAAGTGATCCTCGACCTTGGGGAGTTCGGCCAGCCATTCCGAGGCGTCGACGCGCAGTGCCGCTTCGATCTGTTCGCTCGACATCGACAGGCCGCTCACGTCGAGATCATCGATGCGGGGCAGGTTGCCGACGGGCGTGGCCACAGCCTCGGCCGTGCCTTCGAGCCGCTCCACAATCCACTTCAAGACCCGTGAGTTCTCGCCGTAGCCCGGCCACACGAACTTGCCGTTGGCGCCCTTGCGGAACCAGTTGACGCCATAGATCCGGGGCAGTTTCGAGGCATCGGTCGACGCTCCGATCGAGAGCCAGTGGGCCACGTAGTCGGCCATGTTGTAGCCACAGAACGGCAGCATGGCGAACGGATCGAAGCGCAACACTCCCGCCGTACCAACGGCCGCGGCCGTCGTCTCCGAGGCAATGGTGGCGCCCATGAATACGCCGTGCTCCCACGAGAGCGACTCGGTCACGAGCGGCACGGTCGAGGCGCGTCGACCGCCGAAGAGAATCGCGGAAATCGGCACGCCGGCGGGGTCTTCCCACTCGGGCGCGATCGACGGGCATTGCGACGCGGGCACCGTGAAACGGGCGTTTGGATGTGCCGCCGTGGTGTCGTTCTCGGGCGTCCACGTGTTGCGCCTCCAGTCGGTGAGACGGGCCGGCGGGGTCTTGGTCATCCCCTCCCACCAGACGTCGTGATCCTCGGTGATAGCGACGTTGGTATAGATCGCGTTGCCCGACAGCGTGGCCATGGCGTTGGGGTTCGTGTCCTCGCCGGTGCCCGGAGCCACGCCGAAGAAGCCGGCCTCGGGATTGATTGCATAGAGCCGTCCGTCGGCCCCGAACTTCATCCAACAGATGTCGTCGCCGACAGTCTCGACCTTCCAACCGGGGATCGTCGGCACGAGCATGGCGAGGTTCGTCTTGCCGCAGGCCGACGGAAAGCCGGCAGCCACGTAGTGCTTCGTGCCGGCGGGCGACGTGATGCCGAGGATGAGCATGTGCTCGGCCATCCAGTTGTCGTCGCGCGCCATTACCGACGCGATACGCAACGCAAAGCACTTCTTGCCGAGGAGCGCATTGCCGCCGTAGCCCGAACCGAACGACCAGATTTCGCGGGTTTCGGGGAAGTGGCAGATGTACTTGTTCTCGGCGTTGCACGGCCATGTGACGTCGGCCAGACCATCGGCGAGCGGCATTCCGACGGAATGCAGGCAGGGCACGAACGCACCGTCGCCGAGCGTGTCGAGAACGCGTTGACCCATGCGGGTCATGATGCGCATTGAGACGACGACGTAGGGCGAATCGGTCAGCTCCACGCCGATGTGGGCAATGGGGGAGCCGATGGGGCCCATGGAGAACGGCACCACGTACATCGTGCGGCCCCGCATCGAACCGCGAAAGAGTCGGGTGAGCTTGGCCTTCATCTCGACCGGCTCGGCCCAGTTGTTGGTGGCGCCGGCGTTGGCCGGATCGGGTGTGCAGATGAACGTGCGATCTTCCACGCGGGCGACATCGCCCGGATCGCTGGTGGCCCAGTACGAGTTCGGCCGCTTGGCTTCGTCGAGTTTGGTGAACGTGCCGTTGTCGACGAGCAGTTGGCACAGTCGGTTGTATTCCTCGGACGAGCCGTCGCACCACGCCACCCGGTCGGGCTCGGTGAGAGCGGCGACCTCGGCCACCCAGGCGAGCAGTGCCGCGTTCGCCGTGGGCGCGCCTACCTCAACGGAACCGTAGCGAGTCGACGCAGCCGCCGTCGCTGCTTCTCCGGTGGTGATGGTGTCGTTGCTCATAATGGGGCGCTCCTCGAAAGACTGGGAAAGCGCCCGCCGGT
>JAYSTV010000288.1:0-3276 GCA_043719425.1 Acidimicrobiia bacterium
CGGCGGATCGTTGCGGGCGCCGCCACGATCGCCGGGGCCAGGTACGCAGCACTCGGGATCTACGACGCGACCGGAGCGATCGAGTCGTTCATCCACCACGGCATCGATGATAAGACTGCGGCGCTCATCGGGAGTCTTCCTGATGGGCACGGGCTGCTCGGTGAGGTGATCGTTGCCGGCGGGCCGATCCGGCTCGACGATCTGGGCGCTGATCACCGTTCCGGCGGGTTCCCCCCGAACCACCCGCCGATGCGCACGTTTCTCGGCGTGCCGGTCGGTCGGGGCGGACGACGGTACGGCAACCTGTACCTGACGGAGAAGGCTAACGGTGATCCCTTCGGCGTCGAAGATGAAGCGTTTGTTGTTGCCTTCGCCGCGTTTGCCGTGGGAGCGATCGAAAGCGCCCGGGCCGAACGGGCCGAGAAGGCCCGTGCCGACGCGGTTGCCGACCTCACGGCCGCAGCGGAGCGGGCGGCGTTCAAGCGTGAGATGTTGGGCCAAATCCTGAATGCCCAAGAAGCGGAACGGGCCCGGGTCTCGCGCGACCTTCACGACGACGTCGGGCAGGCCCTTACTTCGGTGCTGCTTGGCCTGCGGCTGGTCGAGTCCTGTCTTGCCGCCGATGAGGTCGAGCTCGACGACGCTCGACGCCGGACCGAGGATGTTCGCGAGCTCGTCGCGGACGCTCTTCGAAGGACCCGAAAACTCGCGTTTGACCTCCGCCCGACCGTCCTCGACGACGTGGGACTTCTCCCTGCGCTGGAACGCCTCGCCCAGGACGTGAGCGTCCGCACCGGCGTTACCGTTGCGGTCGCCTCGGACGGCCTGTTCGAGTCCCGTTTGCCGGCCGAGGTCGAGACGGTCGTCTACCGGGTCGTGCAGGAAGCCCTCACCAACATCACCCGGCACGCCAACGCGGCTACCGCCAGCATCACCGTGGTCGTGGCCGATGGACGAGTTCGGACGCTCGTGGAGGATGACGGCGTCGGTTTCACCGCCGGTCCCGGACCGCAACGGGGGCACCTCGGGCTGCAAGGCATGGTCGAACGGGCCGATCTTGTGGGTGGAACGGTTGAACTGTCCTCGACTCTTGGTTCTGGCACCACCGTGCTTCTGGAGATACCCGTTGCCTGACGTGATCAGGATTGCGCTGTGCGACGACCACGCCGTCGTTCGCGGCGGGCTGCGACGAATCCTCGACGCAGATGACCTTGAGGTCGTCGGCGAGGCCGGAACCGTGAAGGAGGCCATTGCCCTGGCAGCAAGCTGCCTACCCGATGTGTTCGTGATGGATCTGGGGTTGCCAGACGGGAGCGGAATCGACGCGACAGCCGAGGTGCTGCGGGTCAGCCCGGCGACCCGAGTGCTCGTGTTGACCGCGCATGACGACATCGCGTACCTGCGCCGCGCTTTCGAGGCCGGTGCAGTCGGCTATCTGGTCAAGGAAGCAGCCGACATCGAACTGGTACAAGCCGTTCGACAAGTGGCCAGCGGCAAACAGTATGTACATCCGTCCCTGGGTGCTGCCCTGCTCGCCCCCGATGCCCCGCCCGCCCGACTCGGCGGACCCGGTGGCGAGTTGTCAGACCGCGAACTCGAAGTGTTACGGATGATGGCTCTCGGGCTCACCAATACCGAGATCAGTCAGCGGCTGTATGTGTCGGTGCGCACCGTGGAGACCCACCGGTCCCATATCCACCAGAAACTAAACGTCCGCAACCGGGCCGAGCTCGTCCGCCGCGCCAAGGAGGCCGGACTCCTCGACGTCGACGAGCCCGGTCGGTGACCGTCCGCAGCGCCGCTCAGTAGCCAGCGCGGATGCCCCGCCCACATGGGAGAGCGCATGATGACGCGATGACGACGACGCCCGGCGAGGCGCGCGCCGTGTCACCCGGTCGGCGGCACGTCGCGGTAGCCATCGCTTACCCAGCGATGCACAGACTCGTCGCGAACCTGCTCGACCGCGACCATGACCGCTGGATTGTCTCCGCAGTCGACGACGTGTCGGATCTCGGGAGCACCGTCTCAGCCCACCCAGACCTCGTGATCGTGGACACCGCCGACTTCGCCGCATGCTGCCGCCGGCTACCCGCAAGCTTCCCGCCCGGCCGGGTCATCGTCATCGGCCCCGAGCCAGATCCCGCCTACCGACACGCTGCGCTGCATAGCGGTGCTGGCGCGTGGCTCAGCCGCGAATGCGTCGCCGAGGAACTCTGCGACGCAATGTGCTCGACCGCAGGCCGCGCTCAGATGCAGTACCCGCCGTCGACGGAACAACCCACAAACCGCCCCGATCCTGTCCAAGGAGCCACATCCCGATGACGTCCAACGCACATACACCCGTAGCCAAAAAGGACCTCGTCGGGCTTGATCGATGGTGGCGGGCGGCCAACTATCTGTCGGTTGGGCAGATCTACCTTCTCGACAACCCGATGCTCACCCAGCCGCTCACCGCCGCTCAAGTCAAGCCCAGGCTGCTCGGCCACTGGGGCACGACGCCGGGCCTGAACTTCGTGTACGCCCACCTGAACCGAGTCATTCGCGCTCGTGATCTCGACATGTTGTTCGTAGCCGGCCCAGGCCACGGCGGGCCAGCAGTGGTGGCCAACACCTGGCTTGAAGGCACCTACACCGAGACCTACCCCGACATCTCCCAAGACACGGCTGGGATGCGACGGCTGTTCCGCCAGTTCTCGTTCCCGGGTGGCGTTCCGAGCCACGTTGCACCGGAAACGCCAGGGTCGATCAACGAGGGAGGAGAGCTCGGGTACTCGCTCGCCCACGCCTACGGAGCAGTGTTCGACAACCCGGACCTCATTGTTGCGTGTGTCATCGGTGACGGGGAAGCCGAGACCGGTGCGCTGGCCGCCAGTTGGCATTCCAACAAATTCCTCGACACCGTCCACGACGGGGCCGTGCTCCCCATCCTGCACCTGAACGGCTACAAGATCGCCAATCCCACCGTGCTCGCCCGAATCCCCGACGATGAACTCACCAAACTTCTCGAAGGCTACGGGCACACCGTGTACCGAGTCGAAGGTGACGATCCTGCCGAGATGCACGAGCAGATGGCGGCAACACTCGACATCATCTGCGATCATATCGCCGAGATCCAGGCGACAGCCCGCGACGGCACCAGTTCGCAGCGGCCGCGTTGGCCGGTACTCGTGTTGCGCTCGCCCAAAGGCTGGACCGGACCGGCCGAGGTCGACGGGCTTGCGGTCGAGGGCACCTGGCGATCACATCAGGTACCAATCAGTTCGGTTCGCACAGACC
>JAYSTV010000289.1:0-3276 GCA_043719425.1 Acidimicrobiia bacterium
GCGTCACCAGTGCCAATCCAGCCCCCAACGATGGCCACCGTCCAAACCGTGAAGGCCGGTGACGTTCGTTTCCGCCGTTGGCACCGCGCCCCGGTCGACAGCAGTAACAGCGCAAGGTGCAGCTGCGGTGTCCAGTTCCACAGGACCCTTTCGACGGCGATTGGAATCACCTCCGATCCCCGGTAGCCGAACTGATCGAGCGCACGAATCGTCTCGCTCCCCAATGCCGGCGCGACGTAGCGATAGAACGCCCCGGGGCGACGCAGTTCGGCCAACACGTATCGGACATTCGGAAAGTCGTTGGCGAAGGCGAGCATGCCCGGCGAGCGATACAGCTTCCAATCATTCGAAAACCCAAACGCTCCGTGGAGATTTGCATCGGTGGAGGGGAGCCCGGAATGGGCAAGCCGCGAACGCAAGAACGGGTCGGGCAGGATCCGGACACCGATCACGTTCATGACGCGATAGTTGGCGATGGTCGCACCGTTCGGGCCATAGGGCGCAACCGTGGGCCGCAACGCCACGCTTGCGGCCACGATGGCGATTCCCGCCAACACCATTCGCGGCCCGATCGGTCCGCGTCGAAATCCAAAGACAATCGTGATGATCGGGAAGCCCCAGAGGAACAACACGACCTCACGAGTGAGCGCCATCGCCAGCAAAAGGAGCACGGCGTAGCCAATCATTCGTGGCCGTCTGTCCCGCTGAGCACGAAGAACGAGCGCTGCCCCCGCAGCGAGAAGACCGAGGCTGAGACTCTCCGAAAGGATCGCCCGGTCCCACATCGCAAGAGGTCGACTCAGACTCAGCAGGATGACCGATCCGACTATCCCACGTCGCAGCCAACTGGTCGACGGAAGTGCTGCGTGTAGCTCCATAAACAGCCAACACCACAGCAACGAAGCGAGGATTGTTTGCACAATCACGATCCGGATGTTGTCGCCGAGCGCCTCGAAGAGCAACGAGATGCCGTACGGGCGGACCGTTCCGGCGCCCTTCCACTGATAGTCGCCCGTATCGTTGAAGACCGCGGGCGTGGCTGCCGCGGCAACGACAAGTCTGATGGCAATGTAGAGAACAACCCACGAGACACGTCGCCACCGCATCGCGAAACGCTACCGTGCGGCCGGCTGGATCATGCGGTCAACGCCCGACCTCAGCCGAACCAACCTGCGTACACGGCGTCGAAACACACGCTGTGGCTCTGCTCCGACGCAGCCTCGTTCACCGTCGGGCACGACCTCGCGATCGACGCCGGTTACCTCGCCCGCTGACCCTCCACCACGCGAGAACAGCGCGAGCTACACGAGCCGGAACGTTGTCCCGGCAATTCGGAATTCATCGCCAATGCGACCGCGGTCCGTTGCGGTGACGTCGATACCGACCAACGCATCACGTTCGTCGGCGGCCTCGACGAAGGTGACGGTGCAACCATCGTCGAGGGTCAGCGAATTGGCCTGTGCGGCAACCGAGGTGGCTCGGCTCCACGAAGCGAGCAGCGCCGTCGGGTCTTTCGCCGCCATCGTGATTCCGGCCACGCCGGACACAACATCGGTACGTCGATTCGTCTCCCAATGCGGTCCAGCCCATCGCCAGGAGGCCGGCGGCCGCGGCTCGTCGAACGACACAATCGCCCCACCTATGTCGGCCGGGTGAACGTGGGTCCCGCTGATGTCGGACAGGTCGGCCGACCACACGGTGCGCAGGCCTTCTCGCACGAAATGGGCGCGAGCGTCGGCCATCGACGACACCTGGAAGATCACCATGTATCCGGCGTCACCACCGCAGCGGTCCATCCAGCGCTGAGCAGCAGAGCCATCCCCGATGGGTGAGACCACCTCAACAAATTGGTCGCCAACGGGAAGGACCCCGTTGGCCAAGCCGAACTCACCCACGCCCGGGTCGGGGAACGCTTCGCCCAGGCCGAACGTGGTCCGGAGCGCGTCGATCGTGGCGTTGAGATCGTGGGCCGCCACGACCACCTGACGAAGACGAGTCACACGCATCCCCGCACGGTACCTGTCTCGCCGCTCCGGCGGCCAGACTGGAGGGCATGCCGATCGACACCTCAACTGCTCGTCAGCTCCGCCTCGCCAAAGTGCGCACGGCGATGGTCGAAGCGGGCGTCGACGCGCTCCTGCTCTCCCTCGGCGCCGACCTGCCGTGGCTCACCGGCTACGTGGCCATGCCCCTGGAGCGTCTCACCATGCTCGTTCTGCCGGTCGACGACCACCCGACTCTCGTGATCCCGGGGCTCGAGGCGGCGCGTGTCGACCAGGAGCCGAATCTGTTCGCCATGGCTCCGTGGACCGAGACCGAGTCGCCGATCGCCATCGTGTCCAAGCTGGTCGGTTCTCGACGCACGCTCGCCATCAGCGACCGATGCTGGGCCCAGTTCCTCGTGTCGCTGCAAGACGCCATGCCGGGTCGAACGTGGCGCACGTCGTCAACGATCGTCTCGCCGTTGCGCATGCGAAAGGACGCCGCCGAGATCGACGCGCTGGCCGCCGCTGGGGCCGCCGCCGATCGCGTGGCCGCACAACTTCACGGTGGAGAAATCCCGCTAATCGGACGCACCGAGGCGGCGGTTTCGGCCGACATCTCGAATCGTCTCGTGGCGGAGGGACACGACCACGTGAACTTCGCCATCGTCGCCTCGGGACCCAACGCCGCTTCGCCCCACCACCACGCGGGCGAGCGCGTCATCCAGGCGGGCGAAATCGTGCTGTGCGATTTCGGCGGCACCATGGACGGCTACTGCTCCGACATCACCCGCTGTGTGTTCACCGGTGAGCCGACGAGCGAGGTCGCCGAGGCCTACGACGTGCTCATGGCGTCGAACGCCGCGGGTGTGGCCGCGGGGACCGTCGGCACACCATGCCAAGACGTGGACCGCGCCGCCCGACGGGTCATCGACGACGCCGGCTTCGGGCAGTACTTCATCCACCGCACCGGCCACGGTATCGGCATGGAAGAGCATGAGGACCCGTACATGGTCGAGGGCAACAGCCTTCCGCTGGCGGCCGGCCACGCCTTCTCCGTCGAGCCCGGGATCTACGTGAGCGGCAAATGGGGCATGCGCCTCGAAGACATCGTCGTGGCGACCGACGATGGACCGCGTCCGCTCAACGACGCTGATCATCGCCTCATCACCGTCGACGCGTGATCCGCCCGTCCGGCGCGCGCCCAAGTCGCCGGTCATCGCGCCCAAGTCCCTTAGTACGCTCGTCTGAGCGCATGATTTCGGCCCACTTGGGCGCGCTGGCGCGACCATGA
>JAYSTV010000290.1:0-3273 GCA_043719425.1 Acidimicrobiia bacterium
TGGGCCGCCCAAATCCCTGGCGCTTGGCACGGACGGGTTGAAGTCCGCCCGGTCATCGACTTCAGCGAGAGCAACTGACACTCGACGAAGTCCTGCGGACCGAGGGTGGCCAAGTCCTGGCCACCCTCGTCCGGCTCACGGGAGATTTCGACCTGGCTGAAGATGCCTTGCACGACGCCGTGGTGGCGGCCACCGAACAATGGAAGGCCGGAGTTCCCTCGAGACCCGGAGCGTGGCTGACCACCGTCGCTCGGAAGAAGGACCTCGATCGACTGCGACGAGAGGCCCAACGCACCTCGAAAGAACGAGAAGCGTTCCGTCTGCTCACCCACGACGATGGCGCTGGAACCCGGGCGCCCGCCGATGGCACCGGAACCGATCTCCTGCGTCGACTTGGCCGACGAGGCGATTCGGTTGACCCGAACCCTCGTGGCGCTGATGCCCGATGAAGGCGAAGCGGTCGGCCTCCTCGAGTTGATGCTTGCCACGAACGCTCGCCGACGGGCCCGACTCGACGAGCTCGGCGAGATCGTGTTGCTCGCCAATCAAGACCGGTCGCTCTGGGACCGCTCGACGATCCACGAAGCGGACGAACTTATCGAGACGATCCTGCGACGAGGTCGCCCAGGCGCGTATCAATTGCAGGCCGCAATCGCGTGCCTGCATGGGCTGGCTGCGACGTTTGCGGGTACCGACTGGCCCCAGATCGCCGAGTTGTATCGAATGCTGGAAGGAGTCTGGCCGACCTCGGTCGTTCGAGTGAACCGGGCGGTCGCCGAAGTAGACGGTTGTGAAGCGGGATTGCGGTTGCTCGACGCATGCGTGGCCGCCGACCCGGAGGTCGAACGTTGGCACCTCTACTGGTCGACGCGAGCGGACTTCAATCGACGACTTGACGCGCTTGCCGACGCCGCCGACGCCTACGTTCGGGCGCTCAACTGCCCGGGGAACGAGACCGACCACCGTTTTCTCACCCGCCGCCTGGCCGACGTTCGGGCCGGGCAGCAAACGATCTCACCGACGTCTGACGGGGACGCCGCCTACGCTGGAAGGCCTGATGGCCAAGAAGGACCCCAAACCCACCCTCGAAGAACTCCGCGACGAGCTCCCCGACGATCTTGACGCCCATGACTACGTCGGTCCGTACCAGTTTCCCGACAACGTCCGTCGGCGCTATCCGGCTGCCATGTACTTCATCGTCGGCACACTGCTCATGGTGGCCTGGTCGATAGGTCGTCAGGGCACGCCGACTCTCACGAATCGCGGCTTTCTCGTCGCGGGTGTTGGCCTCGTCATCCTCGGCGCCTATGGCTTCGTGGCCGGGCCGCGACTGAAGGTTCGCGACGTCGACGCGCTCGCCGCGGCGTCCCAGGCCGTCGGATTCCCCGTCGGCCACGCGTCCGCCCAGCTCGGCTGGCGCGGTCTGCTGAGTCGTCCCACGTGGCGCATCCTGCTGTACTCGGCCGACAACCCGCCGTCGAAGCGTGGGCTCGTGCTCGTCGACGGCATTGATGCGTCCATGGTGAGCCGCATGGTCGAGGACAACCCCGAGGATTGGTCCGAGTACGACGACGCCTAGGCAAGCCGTCGCGAGTTGAGCCGCCGATCGTCCGCGCTAGGTTCTTTCAGCACTTTCTGCGACTCGTCGCAACCCTGCCCCATGCGCCCGAGGAGGTTTCGTTGTTCGACGGCTATGCCCGCACAGTCACTGACAAAGCCGTGAAACCCATCGGTCGCGGCCTCGCCCGTCTCGGCGTGACCCCCGACCACCTCACTGTCGTCGGTCTCGTGATGTCCGTGGCGACTGCGGTGGTCGTCGGTGCCGGCCACCCCCGGATCGGCTTGGGGTTACTCATCGCGTCGGCTCTGCCGGACCTGTTCGACGGTGCCGTGGCCAAGGCGTCACACACGTCGAGCATTCGCGGCGCCTTCTTCGATTCCGTGGCCGACCGGGTCACCGACGCCTTTCTGCTCGGCGGCATCGGCTGGTATCTGCAGGAACGCCACGGCGGCCCCATCGCCATGCTCGCCTTCGCCGTGCTCGGCGTCTCCACCCTCATTTCCTACCAGCGGGCCAAGGCCGAGATCTACGGGTTCTCGGCCAAGGGCGGCCTCATGGAACGAGCGGAGCGGATCATCGCCCTGGCCGTCGGCCTGGCCTTTCCGAGCCTCCTGATCGGGATCTTGTGGGTCATGTTGGTGCTGGTTTCCATCACCGCAGTGCAGCGCTTCGTGAAGGTCTGGCGCCAAGCCGAGAAGCCACCGCCACCCGTCAAACCCGAAAAGATCGTGTGGGCCGAGGTGGCCGCCGCCCGACGGGCCCTTCGCCAGGAGCAAACCGCCCGTCGTCGCCGTGGTCGTAATGCGGCCGACGACCGTCGCCCCACCGTGACCCCGTGGAAAACGTGGAACGAGGAGCGGGGCCGCCGGGTCGGCGCGTCGATCGAAGCGTGGCGCGAACGGGTCAAGCAACGCTCCGGCAAGTGAGTACCGGAAAGCGGAGCCGCTTCTCGGGCCTGGTGACCCCGGGCTACCGGTTTGCTTCGTTGCTCGCCCGGACCCTGCCCGAGCCCGTCACGGGGGCGCTGGCAAACGTCGCCGGGCGGGCCATGCCCCGGTTCTCCGCCGGGCAGCGGGCCATGGCGGCCCGCCATCAGCAACGCCTGGCCGGCGGCCAGCTCTCGCCAGCGGAGCTCGACAGCCGTGTTGAGCAGGTCTTTCATAGCTACGCCAGGTACTGGGTCGACATGATGCAGACGAACGGCGCGTCGACGGCGGAGGTCGAGGCCGGCATCCGGGCGCCCCACGCGGACATCGTCGACCGAGCCTTGCAGGCCGGGAACGGGGCCATCATGGCCATGCCCCACGTGGGCGCGTGGGACTACGGCGGCACGTGGGTGGCGCACCGGTGGGGCCTCACCACCGTGGCCGAACGGGTCGAACCACCCGAGCTCTTCGAATGGTTCACCGAGCAACGTCGACGCAACCGCATGCGTGTTGTTGCCCTCGACGACCCGGGCGCCGGAGCCGCCCTGATCGGCACCCTTCGCCGCAACGGCGTCGTCGGACTCCTGTGCGACCGCGACCTCGCCGGAGGAGGCATTCCCGTGACGTTCTTCGGCGAGCAGACGACCATGCCGGCCGGCCCGGCCACCCTGTCCCTGCGAACGGGCGCAGCGATCATTCCCAACGTCGTGTACCAGCGCGACGGCTACGTGGAGGGCGTGATCAAAGACCCGATCCAGTTCGAGCGCTCCGGCAAACTCCGGGCCG
>JAYSTV010000030.1:0-1831 GCA_043719425.1 Acidimicrobiia bacterium
CGAACCCATGGAGATCACGTACTTCGGTTCCGGCATCTGGTCATAGAGACGCTTGATCGCCGGAGCCATCTTGTCGGTGACGGTGCCGGAAATGCACACGAGATCAGCTTGGCGGGGCGAGGCCGGGAACGGGATAACGCCAAGGCGCATCACGTCGTAGCGGGGTGAACCGAAGGCCGCCCCCATCTCAATGGCACAGCAGGCAAGTCCCCACTGGTAGCACCACAGCGAGTACTTGCGGCTGTAGTTCAGCAGGGTGGTCAATGGCTTGACCGGACCTTTGGACTTGAAAAAGCCCTTCTCGACTAAACCCACCGGAGCACTCCCTTGCGCCACGCATAGACAAGACCCAACAGGAGGATGAACACGAAGATGCCCATCTCAATCAAGCCGAACACACCGAAGAGTTCAAGGCGAAGGGCCCACGGGAACAAGAACACCGCTTCCACGTCGAACATCACGAACAGCAGGGCGTAGAGGTAGTACCGAATCTGGCTCTGCGACCAACCAGCGCCGACCGGGTCGACGCCAGACTCGTAGGCGACGAGTTTCGAGGCCGATGGGTTCTTCGGACGAACGAGTCTCGACAGCGACAGCGTGCCGCCGACGAGCACGAAGGCGGCGCCGGCGAGGAAAATGACGGTGAGATAGGAGCGGAGGTAGTCCGACACGGCGATCGATCCTACCGTGAGGCCGCGGCGGGCTTGTCGCCGGAACGTTCGGCCATATTCGGAGATGAGAATCGACTCGACCGGGTGATCGACGAAGTGAGCGGGCCCATATCAGCGGAGCAGGGCGCGGTCGGCGAAATCGATCAGCATCTGCGGAGCGACACCAATCGCAATGGTCAGGGCAAAGGCGACAGCAATGGCGATCTGGGTGGCGATCGGCATGCGGATCTGGGCCACGACAGCATCGTCACGTGCGGCCTCGTGGTCGTCGCCGCCGGCCCACATCCGCAAGATCACCCGGAGGTAGAAGAAGGCGCCGATGACGGACACGAGCATGGCGATGATGGCGATCGCATAGGAGTGCGCATCGGCGGCGGCACGGATGACCCCGAACTTCGAGATGAAGCCTGACGTGGCGGGAATACCGGCTTGGGCCAACAGAAACACGGTGAGAGCCACGGCGAGGAACGGCGACCGCTTGGCCAAAGCGTTGTAGTCGTCGAGCGAATGGGCGGCGTCGCCTCGACCGCCGACGACGGTAATCACGGCGAAGGTGCCAAGGACGATGATCGCGTAGGCGAAGAGATACACGAGCGCACTCGACAGGCCCGATGCGTTCGCCGCCTGGAGGCCGATCAGGATGAACCCGGCGTGGCTGATCGAGGAATACGCAAGCATGCGCTTCACGTCGGTCTGAACCACAGCGAGCATGGCGCCAAGCAGCATGGAGGCGATCGCCATGACCCACACGATCGGCTGCCAATCCACGCGATGCGTGGCTAGACCGGTGAGCATCACACGGAGCAACGCCGAGAATCCAGCAGCCTTGGCCGCAGCAGCCATGAAGCCCGTGACCGGTGACGGTGAGCCCTGGTACACGTCGGGCGTCCACACGTGGAACGGAACGGCGGCGACTTTGAAACCGAGACCGACGAGCATGAGCGACAGGCCACCGAGCAGCAGCCCGTTGCCGAACACAATGTTGTTGGCGAGGTACGAAGCAATCTCGGTCAGGTTGGTGGATCCAGTTGCGCCGTAGGTCAGGGCAATGCCATAGAGGAACACGGCCGACGAGAAACCACCGAGCACGAAGTACTTGAGCGCCGCTTCTTGCGACTCGACCCGACGCAGATGCGACCCCGCCAAGACGTAGAGCGAGA
>JAYSTV010000291.1:0-3265 GCA_043719425.1 Acidimicrobiia bacterium
GTCCGTACCAAAAGCGAAACCACTCGAACGGCACGCGGTTGGCACCGAGAAGCGCAGCCGTGACAACAGCGTTGGTGCCGCCGTGGGCAACGCACAGGACGCGCGGGCCGCCTTCGACGTCGGCGGGGGCGCCACGAGTCACCGTCCACGACGCGACCTTGTGGTCGTGACGACCGATCCCGAACTGCGCCAAGAAATCGGTGACGCCGCCGTTGATCCGCTCATGAAAATCATCGATCCGTTCGCCACCCGGAAGTCCGGTCCACCGCTCGTCGAGCGGAGCGAGATGTTCGGCTTCGAACAGGGCCATGACGTCGCTTCGGGAGCATCCTTCGATCGGCGGGTCGGTGATCTCTCGTAGCCACGGGGCGATGACTTCCTCGCGGCCGAGGCGGGCCAGCAACGGGGCGACGGTCTGTCGGGCCCGAAGGAGCGGCGACACGAGGATCTCGTCGAAGTGCTCGTGTTCAAGTTCGTCGGCCAAGCGCTCCGCCTGTTCGAAACCCAACTCGCTCAGCTTCGGATCGATGCCCTGATGCACATCGTCGACATACCACTGCGGCTGCGCATGTCGCACCAGAACAAGTTCCATACCCGCTCGACGCTACCGGACAGCCACCGTTCCAGAGACTGTCGGTATACTCGAAGTATATGGACACGACGACGATCAAACTGAGTGTGGCCACCCGTGATCGCATTCGAGCGCTCGGCGGCGAGACGTACGAGGACACCATTGTTGAGGCCCTCGAGATCCTTGAGGCCGAACGGTTCTGGGCGCAAGCCGAAGCTGCTGCGGCCTGGCGACGATCGCTGCCCGCAGCAGACCGAGCCCGGTTGGCCGCTCGCCGCGCCGAGATCGATGCGGCGTTTGACGGCATCTCGTGATCGACTCAGGCGATATCCACCTTACGGATCTGAACGAAGAGCGGCGGCGTCGAGTGCTTGTCATATCGAGCGGCCGATTCGAAAAACTGACCGGGCGGGTGGTCGTCGCTCCGGAGATGACGGCCGATCCTGAGGAAGTTCTTTTTCCGTGGCAAATCAGGGTCGGATCGGCAACATTTGCGGTCGATCACCTTCGCAGCATGCCAACGCGCCGTCTACTCCGACGAGTTGACCGCGCCACCCCCGAAGCAATGTCGGCGGTGAAGCGCGTTCTGGCCAGTATCACCTGACTACTGCGACATCGGGAGTTAGCCCGGGGCGTTGGTTTTGAACAGGCCGGAGAGGTCGGCGTCGTCGGTGCTGAGCAGTGCGTCGACCCAGCGATGGAAGCGCTGGCCACCGCCTTCGTTTCGGCCGAACAAGACGTGATCCTTGGCGCCGGTCTTGAGGGCTCGCTGCAGACGAAGGCCCGTGTAGTAGTCCTCGTCCTGCACCACGTGATGGAGGAACGCCATCGTCTCGGCCACCTGCTCGGCCTGACCGGGTTCGTCGGGCTGGGTGTGGAGGAACGTTTGTACCGTGACCGACGAGCCGGGATCGTCGCCCGGAAACAGCTGCGACACCATGAACACCCGTCCACCCGAGTCGAACGACGCGATAGAGATGTGCGGAAAGATCGTCCATACGCCGAGGGTGAGTCGTTCGGTGGGCCACTCCTCGGGAGGCACGCCCATAAGCGAGTCGGGCACGTTGCGCGCCGGCGAACTCACCCGCTGATGCGGGCCCCACGCGTAGTACACCGCCTTGTTGGAGATCGTCGGGCCGAAGGTATCGCGATGCAAAATCGGAAGGTGATAGAGGTCGAGGTAGCCGTCGTAGGCAACCTTCCAGTTGGGCCCAGCAATCGACTGCTGACCAACGACGCGACACGACGCCAGCTCCAAGTCCGCCAACAACTCGTCGTAGCCACAGAGGAACGTGTCGAGGTCGATCGGATTCGTCGAATGCGGATCAAGCGTGACGAAAATCAGGCCGGCCCGTTCCCCAGCGGGAAGCGACGCCAGTCCGTGACACGAGGTGTCGAGGTCACCGAACATCTCGCGGTCCAAGATGCCGACGAGCTCGCCCTTCTGGTCATAGGACCATGCGTGATACGGACACGTGAAGCGTCGCGCCGAACCCGTTCCCTCAACGACGAGCACGGCGCCGCGATGGCTGCACGAGTTGACGAATGCTCGCACCTGCCCATCGGTGCCGCGCGAAATAAGGACCGGCATTCCCGCCACCTGCATGGCTTTGTAGTCACCGGGATTCGGCATCTCCGACGTGAAGGCGAGAGTCAACGGAAGGCGATGAAAGACCTGCGCCATCTCGGCCCGCCAACGTTCAACGTCGTAGTAGTTCGATGCCGGCACCGACACGATGGAATCGACAAGATCGTTGTCGCCCGTGCGTCCAAGTTCCATGTTCCGCTGGGCCATTTCGACCAGCTGTTCTCGGCTCATGATTTCTCTCCTTCGCTGGCGGCTTGACTGGCGATCCACGCGGCGGTGGCCTTCCCCATCTTGGTGCCGTCGTAGCCAATGCGCTGGGTGGGGTCTACTTCGAGGATCACTCGCCGCGGCGAGTCCAGGAATTTCGAGAAATACGCCTGCCGTTTTTCGTCACCGCGATTGAGAGCCGCGGACAGCTCGTTGTAGAACCACGCCTTCAGCTCCGCATTCTCTGGAGCGCTCGCATCGTGCACGGTGCAGGTGCCCTTCCAGGTCACCGTCTTGTTCTTGGCCACCGGCGAGCCGGTCGACGTGACCACAATCGACACGCGGGGATCGCGTCGCACGGCGGAGATACGGGCGCGCTGTCCCGACGCCGTGAGCCAGAACTTTCCGTTGCGGTACACGTAGGACATGATCACGCCGACCGGCCAACCTTCTTTGTTGGCCCAGATGAACGTGCACTCGTTGTGGGCCACGAGGAGCTCTTGTTCGTCGGCGTCATCGAGTCCGTAGATAGTGACGTCTTCGTAGTTCTCTGGGTGCGACGCAGCAGCCGAAACGGCATGAGGCGCAGTGACGTCTTCGTAGTTCTCGGGATGGGCACTGTCGGCGGCCATTTGCAGATCCTTAGCTCGGGGTTGGTCGGGGAACGGGGAGGAACTGCCCGGTGCTGGCCGTGATGCCACCGTCGACCGGGATTGCTGCACCGGTTACGAACGACGCGTCGGCCGACGCCAAGAAGCTGATGACAGCAGCGATCTCCGAGGGTCGGCCCCATCGCTGCAACGCGGTGCGCTCGCGCAGTGCGTCGTAGATGGCCGGAAGCGACTTGATACGCGTGGTCATGCCCGTCTCGGTCGGGCCGGGGCAGACCGCGTTCACGC
>JAYSTV010000292.1:0-3264 GCA_043719425.1 Acidimicrobiia bacterium
GCCGGGGCGGCGGCGCCGATAAGTGAGGCGCTGGCAATTGAAAGCGAGACCAGGAGACGGGCGGAGCGGTTCATGTTGAGTCCTTACGGGAGTTGGGGAGAGGAGTTGGTTTGGCGGCCGTGGTGGTGGTCTCTGCTGCCAGAAACAGGTTGGGCGTCAACCATGAGGAAGTTGTTGGCATTCAGTGGTGTTTCGGCCAGCGGTCGTGATGAGGGTGCGACGCCGGTTCGTGACAGTCGGGTCGGTCCGGCTACCGTGACGCCCCGTGGCTGAGCGGACTGACGGCATGAGCGCGTATGTGCCGAAAGCGCTCGTCGACGCGGCCAGCAAGTCACTTGTCGGGATGCACCGCGAGGCCGAAGTGCTTGCGGTGGCGCTGTCGACCGGACGCCACGTGGTTCTCGAAGGGCCGCCCGGCACAGGGAAGTCGACCCTTTTGCGGGCCCTGGCCAAAGCCGCCGACGTGTCGCTGCGCTTTGTGGAAGGCAACGCCGAGCTCACGCCGTCACGCCTGGTCGGTCACCACGACCCGGCGGTGGTGTTGCAGCGGGGCTACACCGCGGACGCGTTTGTCCCCGGGCCGCTGGCCGACGCCCTGCAGCAGGGCGCCATCTTGTATCTCGAAGAGCTGAACCGCATTCCCGAGGAAAGTCTCAACGTTCTCCTCACGGCGTTGGCCGAAGGCGAACTGCACGTGCCCCGGTTCGGGCGCATCGCCGCTCACCCGTCGTTTCGTTTGATTGCGGCGATGAATCCGTTTGATGCGGTGGGCACCGGACGGATCGGGCAGGCCGTGTACGACCGCTTGTGTCGAGTGTCGGTGTCGTATCAAGACGCCGACCACGAGCGTGAGATCGTCGCCCGGGCAACCGGCGCGGATGTCGATGGGTTTGACGTGCGCTGCGCCGTGGATGTCGTCCGCGCCACGCGGGCACATGCCGACGTGCGTCAGGGATCGTCAGTACGCGGAGCGATTGACTTTGTCACGCTTGCCGACGGGCTCCGAACCTTGCGCGGACTCAAGGACTCGGACTGGTTGGCGTCACCGTCCGCCGCTCGCGCCGCGCTGCTCGACGCCGCGCTCACGTCGCTCAGCGGACGTGTTCGTCTCGACGAAGCGTGCGACCGGGCGCCCGAGGAAATCATCGTCGAACTCCTCGACGCCTGGCTGCGAGAACATTTCGCCCGAACGCCCGACGCGCCGTCGCCGGAGGATGATTCGGGAAAAGGTGAGCGCCCCGGCGCTCCTCCGCCAGGCGGAGGGAACCGGGGCCGAATTCTGACCGGAGACGAAGCTCGTAAGGCCGTGCAGGAGGCGGGACGACGTACGGCAGGCCGCCAGGAGCTGCGGTCCAAGCACGCCTCGTTCGATCAGGCGTCGCCTGAGGTCGGCGTGCTCGACGCGCAGGTCATCTCGGACCTCGCGTCCCGCGATCCCGATGCCGCGGCGTCGCTGCTAGCCGACCTCGCCCAAGCGACCGATCCAGCGTTACGGGCGCTCGCTCGACGTTTGGCCGTGCGCATCTTCGTTCGGCTCGCCCGGCAGGGTCGCGTCACCTCACCGGGGGTGCGCCGCCTCGTCGTCGACGTTGGCTCCATCGAAGGCGACCTGGATCTCGATCTCACGCTGGCCCGAACCGATGGGCGTCCGCCGGTCGACTTGCGCGACGTCGTGAACCGACGGTGGGGGGCGAACGAACGGGCGATCTGTTTGCTCGTGGACCGGAGCGGGTCGATGAGCGGCCACGCCGTGGCTCGGGCCGCAGTTGCTGCGGCCAGCGTGGTCGCCGCCGCCGGGGAGCGCGCCGACGTGTCGGTCATCGCCTTCGCCCGCGACAGCATCGTGCTCCAGCAGCAGGGCCGGCCGCGTGCCGTCGACGCCATCCTCGGTGACCTCTTCTCACTGCGTGGACGAGGCGTCACGGACCTCGGTGTGGCCTTGCGGGCGGGGCGTCGTCAACTCGGTCGCGCCGGAGCCCGCGAGCGCGTGGCCGTGCTCCTGTCCGACGCGCTGGCCACGGAAGGCGACGATCCGCTGACCGCCCTTCGCGGCCTCGACCGTCTCCATGTCCTCGGCATCAGCGACGAGCCCGAATCCGTCGAGGCCGGTCGGCTACTGGCCCGCCGCGGCCGAGGCCAGCACCGTTTCGCCACCAGTGTGGCCGACATCCCCGCGGCAATGACTGCCCTCCTGAGCACCTAAAACTTCCGTTCGCCCCGGCCAAGTGTGGACTGTGCGGCTGTCTGTGGACGTGTCGCCGCACGCCTTATCGTCCACACTCGGACGCACAGTCCACACTTGGGGGTCGGTGGATGGCCCGTAGACTTTGTTGGTGACAACGTCGGCCCCCTCGAAGCGCTATCTCGTGCATACGTATGGGTGCCAGATGAACGAGCACGACTCCGAACGCATCTCGGGCCTGCTCGAAGCCGATGGCTACGTGCGCGTCGACGATGAGGCCGACGCCGACGTGATCGTCTACAACACGTGCACGATTCGTGAGAACGCTGACAACAAGCTGTTCGGCAACCTCGGCCGGGTCAAGGAACTCAAAGACGCCCGCCCGGAGCTGAAGATCATGGTCGGCGGCTGTCAGGCCCAGAAGGACCGAGGCCTCATCCAGCAACGGGCCGGACATGTCGATGTGGTCTTTGGCACGCACAATGTGCACCGCGCTGCCGAGCTCCTCCGTGAATCGTATGTGCGCGGACCAATGATGGAGATCCTCGAAGAGGCCGAAGCATTCCCGAGTGCGCTGCCGGTACGCCGCGACGAAGCGTGGTCGGCGTGGGTCACCATCCAAATCGGCTGTGACAACTCGTGCGCGTTCTGCATCGTGCCGTCGGTGCGCGGGGCCGAGTCGAGCCGCACGTTCGACGAGCTCCTCCACGAAGTGCGTACGCTCGCCGCGGCCGGCACCGTCGAAGTCACGCTGCTCGGCCAGAACGTGGACAGCTACGGCCGCGACCTGACCACCCAGTTCCGTGGTCGTCAGCACACTGATGAAGCACTGGCCGCCTGTGGAGCTTTTTGGTCAACCGACAGCAACGGGCCACGGGCCAGAGCCCTCTTCTCGGACCTGCTTCGGACGGTCGGGGCCATCGAAGGGATCCGGCGAGTTCGCTACACCTCGCCCCACCCGAAGGACATTCGGACCGACACGCTGGCGGCCATGGCCGAGGTCTCGACCGTCATGCCGCACCTGCACTTCCCGCTGCAATCGGGAAGCAACACGATCCTGCGCGAGATGCGTCGCGGCTACA
>JAYSTV010000293.1:0-3259 GCA_043719425.1 Acidimicrobiia bacterium
GTCGGTGTAGCCCTTCGGCGGACGGAAGAGGTCCGGCTTGGGCACGCCGGCCGCAATCAGAGCGCGTCGACCGCGATCGATCTCGTTGCGTACCTCCGACTCACCCAGGACCTCGAGTTCATGGTGATCGAAAGTGTGGTTTCCGATCGAGTGACCTTCTCCCAAAATGCGCCCTACCAACGCCGGGTAGGCGAGGGCGTTGACGCCGACCAAAAAGAACGTCGCATGAGCACCGGCCTCGCGCAGTAGGTCGAGTACTCGGGGCGTATACCGAGGATCCGGACCGTCGTCGAACGTGAGCGCGACCGCCCGTTTATCCGTGGGCACCCGAAAGAGTCCATCGGGCTGCACGGCGCGGCGTTGGCTGTTGGTCCTGGTGACGGTGATCGACGCTCCGGCCGACGATCGCCAGAGCGTTTCGAACATCGTTCGGCGAAGCCCGCGCGCGGTTCCTGCCGACACTGCGCCAACCCCTCCCGCCGCCAGGCAACACGCTCCGGTGAGAAGCGCGCGTCGAGAAACCGAAACCGTTGAGCTCCCCCGGAAGACCGGCCCATCCGTCAGGCCGCCGTTGTCGCCGCTCGGAGAACTGACCATGAGCGTCATCGTGACACAGGCATCCGGTTCCGGTATTCGCGTGGTCCTACGCTGAGCACCATGTCCAGCGTGTGGGTGATCGAGGATGACCCGTCGATCCGTCAAGGACTCGTTCGGGCCCTCGAAGCCGATGGCCACGACGTCTCGGCGGCCTCCACCGTGCGCGAGGGCGAACAGCTCGTCGGCCGACCGGACCTCGTGCTACTCGACGTGAATCTTCCCGACGGCGATGGCTTCGCCGTGTGCCGGACCCTTCTCGCTCGGTTCGCCGATATCCGAGTGATCATGCTGACGGCCCGCTCTGAAGAGATCGATGTGATCGACGGTCTCGACGCTGGTGCCGTTGACTACGTGACCAAACCGTTTCGACTCGCCGAGCTGCGGGCCCGCATCCGAGCGCAGCTTCGCAATGGTCAACCGATCGACGAATCCAACACCAATGAGGTCGTGACCGTCGGCGATGTTCGGCTGCACCGTGGCAGCCGCCGCGCCTGGCGCGCCGAACTCGAGCTCACGCTGCGGGCCAAGGAATTCGATCTTTTGGAGCGGCTCCTACGCGACGCCGGGCGGGTGGTCCGCCGCGAGGATCTCATGCACGACGTGTGGGATGAGCACTGGTTCGGTTCGACCAAGACCCTCGACGTGCACATCGCCGCGCTTCGTCGACGATTCGGAGAGACCACCGACGAACCCAGTCGAATCTCCACCATCCGTGGAGTCGGTTTCCGTTTCGAAGACGATCGATGAGACGCCGCATCGTGGGACTCGTGGTAGTGCTCACGGCCGCGGCGTTGCTGTTGCTTTCGATTCCGCTGGCCTTCGAAGCCCGCAGCCGTATCCGGAGTGACGAGCGTTCAAAGCTGGCGCGTTTCGCGGCGATCACGGCATCAGACATCAGCATCGAAGGAACCATCGGACGCGACCCGATCGAGCTCCCGCAGGCCAACCCGGGTGACCCGCAGTTGGGGGTGTATTCCGCCGCCGGGCAACGGCTGGTGGGTGTTGGTCCAACGCAGCTCGACTCGGCTCTCACGTCGGTGCAAGCAGGTCGCGTTCGCGAGGTCACGACATCGAGCGAGCTGGTCGTCGCCGTTCCGATCGCTGTCGACGAGGAGGTTCGCGTGGTGGTCCGCGCTGCGCAGTCGAACGCCATCGTTCGCCGAGCGCTGCGAACGTCGCTCCTGCGCATCGCCGTTGCCGCGTTTCTCGCCTTGACCGCCGCGACCGGGGCGGCGATCGCCCTCTCCAACCGACTCCTGAGTCCGCTGCGGGCGTTGCACGCAATGGCTCAGGGCATCGGCACGACGGACCTTCATCCGGGCCCCAGTAGTGGTGTCGCCGAGCTCGACGCCATCGGCCGCGCGCTTCACGTGAGCGCCACGCGCGTCGACACCAGCCTGGCCCGCGAGCGCGCCTTCAGCGCCGACGTGTCCCACCAACTCCGCACGCCGCTGACCGGCTTGCGCTTAGCGCTGGAAAACGAAATCGATCATCCACGCGCTGATCGCAACGCCGCTCTCAACGATGCGCTACTCGACGTTGACCGGCTCGAAGCGACCGTGGAGTCACTCCTCTCGCTTGCTCGAGATGTAGGTGTGCATACGATGACCATCGATTGTCGACCGATCATCGCCGACCGGATCGCCGGCACCCGCGGATTGTTCGACGCGCAGCATCGTGCCGTTCGTTTCGACGAGAGCAAACCCATCGCAATCCGAGCGAACCCGTCCGCGGTCGCCGAGATCATCGACGTCTTGCTCAGCAATGCTCTGCATCATGCGAGGGGCACCGTGCGCGTCGACGTCGATCGGCTGGCCGACAACGTGGTGATCGGTGTCGACGATGATGGCCCTGGGCTGGCGAACCCGGATACGGCGTTTCGTCGACGCGATGCGAGCGCCGCCGGGACCGGAATCGGCCTTGCCCTCGGTCGACGACTGGCCCAGGCCGAAGGTGGCGATCTGGTGCTGGCCCGTTACCAGTCCTCCTGCCGGTTTGAGCTCATTCTCCCGACCGCCAACTCGTCTGTGGGCTGAACGTTTTTGGCCAAGAGTTAACCGACCGCTGGGCGGCCGCTCGCCGACGGCTCCGTAGGTTCAGCGCATGGACAGAACCACTCGCCACCCCGGCGTCATCCGGGTATTCGTCGCCGTAAGCGTCGCTGCGCTGCTGTCGACGCCGGACGCCGCGCCGGCCGCCAAAAAACCCGTCGCGACCGCGCCCGCCATTGATCCGAACGCACCGGAGATCGTCTCCCCCGGGGACATCCCCGACAACATCGCGTTCGTTCCCTTTTCCCCGCCTGGAGCCGGATACCGAGTGACCACACCGGAAGGCTGGTCGCGTCGCGACATCGCCAACGGCGCGGTCTTCACCGACAAGTACAACATCGTCCAGGTGGAGCGAATCGTTGCATCAACCACGCCTACCGTCGCGTCGATCACCGCGGCCCTCAAGGCCAAGCTCGGACCGACGAAGGGCTTTCGCCTCACGAAGGTCACGATGGTGAAACGCAAGGCAGGTGCCGCCGTACTCGCCATCTACGTTGTGGCCAGTGCGCCCAACGAGGTGACGGGAAAGAGCATCACCGTGGCGGTCGAGCGCTACGAGTTTCACCACAACAACGTCTCCGTGGTTCTCACGTTGTCGGGGGCCAAAGGGG
>JAYSTV010000294.1:0-7903 GCA_043719425.1 Acidimicrobiia bacterium
CGCTCTTTGCGCTCGAGGACCGACCGTTCCAGGGTGCCTTCCATCTGTTCTGTTGCCTCCACGCGCCGACTCGGCGCGGATGAGTCCGAAGGATCGGACGTGGTGTGGGACCCGCCGCACATCGCAACTTCGGGTTGGCTGGTGTCCACCGCAACTTCTCGGACACCGAACCGCACTCGACGCCCAAGGGCGGAGCAGCGATACGGAGAATCGTCAAGAACAAAACTTGTCGCCTGACAGACCTCACCCTAGCGGGTTCTTGCGCAGCAACGTCAACTCCTCATCCCAGATGGCCCGGCACGGCATCCCACACCGGCCCATTTTGCCCATTTGCGACCCCATTTTCGGGGGTCTGGGATGCTCGCACCCCGGGTCTGGGATGGTGTCGAACAGGCGGCGGCAGGAGAAAACTCAGTCGCAGACGGAGGCGATGTAGGCGCGGACGGCGTCGGCGCTGTTGTCCATGGCGACGACCCGCTGTTCCCGGTCTTCGAGGCCGATGGTCGATGGTGGCCTCGGGGCCTCGAAACCAAGGGCTTCCACAATCGTTTCGCCGAACTTCACCGGGAGCGCAGTCTCGAGACAGAGCACCGGGACCGACATGTCGGTGCGCGCCTCCAGTGCGACTTTGATGCCGTCGGCGGTGTGGGGGTCGATGACCCGGCCGGTCCGCTGATGCACGAGGCGGATCGTGGCGAGACGATTGGCATGGGTGCTCGTGCCGGCGGCAATGGCGTGATCGCTCATCGCCCGACGATCCTCGGGTGAGGTGAGTTCGAACGACCCGGTTGACCGCAGGGCCTCGTAGAGCAGACGGGTGCGCGCACCGTCGCGGCCGGTCACGTCGTAGACGAAACGTTCGAAGTTCGACGCCTTGGAGATGTCCATCGACGGGCTCGTGGTGGCGTGCACGTCGGCCGAGGCACGTGGACGATAGATGCCGGTCGCAAAGAACTCGGCCAGCACGTCGTTTTCGTTGGTGGCGAGAATGAGCTGACGGATTGGGAGACCCATACGCCGCGCCACATGGCCAGCGAAGATGTTCCCGAAATTGCCCGACGGGACGGCGAACGAGACCTGCTCGCCCGGGCCGTTCGTGGCGGCAAAGTACCCCTTGGCGTAGTACACGACCTGGGCCACGACACGTGCCCAGTTGATCGAATTGACCGTGCCGATGCGGTAACGGGACTTGAACGGTGCGTCTTCGCCGATCTCCTTGACGATGTCTTGGCAATCGTCGAAGACGCCGCGCACCGCAATGTTGTGAATGTTCTCGTCGAGGAGCGAGAACATCTGCGCCGCCTGGAAGCGACTGGTGCGACCCAGGGGCGAGAGCATGAACACGCGAACGCCTCGCTTGCCCCGCAGCGCGTATTCCGCGGCGCCGCCGGTGTCACCGCTTGTGGCACCAAGCACGTTGAGCGACGCGCCGTCGCGCGCCAGCACGTACTCGAACAGGTTGCCAAGTAACTGCAAGGCCATGTCTTTGAAGGCCAGGCTCGGACCGTTGCTCGTGCACAGCAGCGAGAGACCATCGAACAGCGGAACAACCGGGGTGATGTCGGTTGACCCAAACGCTTCATATGTATACGTACGATCAACCAACGCACGCAGGTCATCGGCCGGGATGTCATCGATGAAGCGCGACAGGATGGCAAACGCAAGATCTGCATAGCTAAGCGGGCGCAGCGCTTCCCACTCGTCGGCGCTGAGCACCGGATACTCCTGCGGCACGATGAGGCCACCGTCGGGCGCGAGTCCTTCGAGGAGAACCTCGACAAACGGGCGGGGCTCCATGCCCCCACGGGTGCTCACGTATCGCATCAGGCAGTTCCAATCACACGAAGCACGCTTACTACTTGACGCACCGCGGGGAGGGCCCGGAGATCGTCGAGACACCGTTCAACATCTCGTTCACGCGCCACGTGGGTGATGAAGATGATCTGAGCCTGCTCACCGAAACCCTCCTGCTCCATCGAACGGATGGACACGCCGTGCGTCCCAAAAACACTGGCCACGGCGGCAAGCACACCCGGACGATCGGCAACCTCTATCTGCAGGTAATAGGCCGAGGACAGATCGTCGGGCGAGGCGAACACGGCCGGGGCAAACGTGCCGAGCGACGCATGCGTGCCCTTGCGCAGGTTGACGGCGGCGTCGACGACATCGCCGAGCACCGCGCTGGCGGTCGGCTCGCCCCCAGCCCCCCGGCCGTAGAACATGAGCTGCCCGACACTGCGACCTTCGACGAAGACGGCGTTGAACGAGCCCCGCACACTGGCCAGCGGATGCGATGCCGGGACCATCGCCGGAAACACGCGCACGCTCAAACCTCGCGGTCTCGGCCCATCGATATGGACCTCTTCGGCGACGGCGAGGAGCTTCACGACGTGATGAAATTTGGCCGCGTTGGCGATATCGTTGGCGGTGATCGACGAGATACCTTCGGCGGCAACATCGCGTCCGAGCACGATCCGGCCGAAGGCAATCGTGGCGATAATCGACGCTTTCGCAGCGGCGTCGAGACCTTCAACATCGGCCGTGGGGTCCGCCTCGGCAAAGCCCAACGCTTGCGCCTCGGCGAGCGCGTCGGCATACGACGCGCCCGCTTCGGTCATGCGGGTGAGGATGTAGTTGGTCGTGCCGTTGACGATGCCGAGCACACGAGTGACGTCTTCACCGATCAGCGATTCGCGTAGCGGCCGAATTAGCGGGATGCCGCCAGCCACCGCCGCTTCAAAGAGCAGATCGACACCGGCGGCGTCGGCGGCCGCGAACAGCTCGGGTGAGGCAAGTGCCAGCAGCGCCTTGTTGCCGGTCACGACGGGCTTGCCGTTGGCGATCGCCGCGGTGATGAGCGCTCGCGCCGGATCGATGCCTCCCATCAGCTCAACGACCAGGTCAACGTCGTCGGCTTCGACCACAGCCCAGGGATCGTCAACCAGCAACGAACGGTCGAGTCCGGGACGATCCTTGGACAGGTCGGTCACCGCGATGCGGGTGACGACGAGCGAGATCCCGGTGCGGGCGGTGATGGCCTCGGACCGCTCACGGAGCAGGGTGATGAGCGCCGAGCCGACGGTTCCCGCGCCGATCACGCCCAACCGGACGGCTGTGCTCAGGACTTCCTGTGACGAGCTCGAGGCCGACGGGTTCGCATTCACGAACCAGAAAGGCTACCGATGCTGTCGACCGGGTGGAGGCGGTTTCGACATCGAAGGTTGGTCATTGAACCAGGGCTTCGGTGTCGTGGAGGCAGTTCCAGACGTCGTCAACGCCATCGTCGTCGAGCCAATGCTTGTTTGGCACTGGTTGCGGTGACGGCACGGCGACTGGTGCCGGTGGGGCGAGCAGGGTGTCCCACTCGGCGATGATGGCGTCGTCGTCGAGCCAATGCGGTTCATGCACGACCGCGACCGGTGAAACCGCGGCGTCGACGGATACTTCGTCGGCCTCCTCACGGGGCCAGAACACCCAGGTCACGAGCACGCCGAAGAGCACCGCCAGCATGAGGATCGAGCGCAAGAATCCGAGGAAGATTCCGCCCTTGGGCACCATCATCCATTTAGAACCGACGATGTCGCTCCGCGCAATCGACCACGGATCGGCGGTGCGATTGTTATCGCCCTTGGCCAGCAACTTCCCATCGGGCAGGAGCTGATGGAGACGGTGAACAACTTCGCGACCGGCACCGGCCCCCGACCCCGGGATCGTGTACACGACGATCTCACCGATCCAATACGACGGCCGAGCCTTCGTGATCACCAAATCACCGGTGTGATACGTCGGCTCCATCGAGCGGCCGGACACGATCATGAAGCTGGTCGACCCTCCGAAGCGCACCGGCCAAATCATCGCCAGCGCACCCGCCAGGATCACCCACGGGAACCAGATGGCGAACTGATTCCAGGCTCGCGCCCATCCGGTCGATGTGGGGGCGGGCGCTCTCACGCGCTTTCCAGACGGAAGTCGTCGAAGAACGATGAGGTGTCCTTGTCCGCCCACAATCCGAAACCGACGTTGGCGTTGGCGTCGGGGGTGCAGCCTGCTCCGGTGTCTTTGAACTTGCACAGGTTTGTCCCGGTGAGCGTCTGCGTGAGCCGCAACGTGCCGTTGACAAACACGGTGATCGTCGGGCCGAGCGAGACGACCTTCACTTCAAACGAGGTGCCGGGTGCACCAACACCGGCCGTCGATGCCAGAAAGACGCGCGTCGTGCCGAAGTAGGTCGACAGGGTGAGCGTGCCGCCACCAGCCGATGAGTAGAGCAGCAGCATGTTGTTGCTCCCGTCGTCATTGAACGTGAGGCCGGGACGGGCGTTGGTTCCGACAGGGGTCATCGTCACGACCATCGCCGCATCGAGGGTGGCGAGATCCATGATCACATTGGCGTCGGCGTTGTTGGTGTTCGTCCGCACGGTCGTGCCATTGAGCGGCCACGTGCCGATCTGGGGCTTCCACACGAGTCCGCCGGGCGACGTTTGGCTTTCCAGCGGGGTCGTCGTGCGGTCGAAGTTGTCCCACGAATAGACCGTCGGGGCGCCCGTCGTGCCCGTGATGTTCTGGGTCGTGGTCTGATCGGAGTTGAGGGACAAACTGGCGGCGAAGGCACGTCCCGCGAACCCCGCGGCGAGGACCGCCGCGACGGCCACGAACACGCGCCGCCGGGGTCGGTGGCGAGCCACTGACCCCGTCGAAGCGGTTTCGTTCATGGGAGGGTTCATCGCTACTTCCGGAACGCACGTGTTGGCAGGTGCCGTCGACCAGGTGCTTCTAATTGGTGTGTATCGGCACGCGCTCGCTCGTTATTGAGCAGCGACTGCGGAAATGAATGCTCAGTCAGCGATAACGACCGCGGCACCGACGACGATATTGGCGTCAGCAAATGGCGAGGCGAACGTGACCGTGGAGCTCGGGCTCGTGACGGCGACGACGGTTCCGCTGGCCAAGGAAACTCCGGCGGCATCTTTCAACGTGATGCTCATCGACTTGCCTGCGCATCCGGCGGCGATGCCGCTCACGATGACCGAGCTGGTGCGATAGGAACCGGGGTTCACGGCGGGCAATGTGGCGAAATAGGTATGGCCGTACTTCAAGGTGACGCCATCGGTGTCACAGCTGGCGATGACGGTGGTGCCGGCACCAAGGGTGTTACCGGTTACGCCGAGGCTGGCGGCCGAGGCGAGGACGCCAGCACCGACGGTGAGGCCGAGAAGCGACGCCACGATGGCGCGGCGAGAGTTGCGGGAAAACGTGCCGGACATGGGAGGGTCCTTGGGTGTGGGGTGGCTGTGGTGTGTTGTGGTGTGTTGTGGTTTGCGTCATCGGGGTCGGCGGCGAACCGCCGACCCCACTGATGCACTCCGTCCTGCCCGGCAGACCGGCTCCTTAGCCAGAGATCACAATCGCCGCACCGCGAACCAAGTTGGCGTTCGCGGCCGGCGTGATCGTCACTGTCGCCGACGTTGTGCCCGTCGGAAGGCTCAGGCTCACAATCGAGCCGGCGCCCAGTGATGTACCGGTGTTGGTCTTGAGGGTGATGTCAAGACGCTTCGTGTCGCACAGGTTGTTCAATCCATTGACTGTGACGGCAGTGGTGTTGTAGCGACCGTTCGCTGGTGTGTACGTGTTTGTGTACACGAGCGAAACTCCGTTGGTGTCACAACTGGCGATGACCGTGGTCCCGGCGCCAAGTGTGGAGTTGGCGATATTGAGACTGGCCGCGCTGGCCAGGACACCTCCAACTCCGACGATCCCGAGGGCCAGGGCGAAAACCGCCTGGCGCCTCGAGCGTCGGAACATGGTGGTGACCATGTCCGGTCAGGATCAGTCAGCGATGACGACAGCGGCGCCGGTGACGAGCGTGGCGTCAGCGAACGGCGTCAAGAAGGTCACGGTGGCGACGTTGTTCGTCGTGGTCGCCGGGGCCGCGGCAACAATTGCGGTCACGTTTCCGGTGGCGAGGGCGACGCCAGCGGTGTCCTTCAACGTGATGTCGAGGGCCTTGCCGACGCAGGCGACGTTGATGCCGCTGATCGTGACCGAGCTGGTCCGGTAGGCGCCCGGGTTACCCGGGGTGACAACGGTCGGAACGTAGGTGTGGCCGTACTTCAGCGTGACGCCGTCGGTGTCACAGCTGGCGATGACAACCGTGCCGGCGCCGAGGGTGTTACCGGTGACGCCGAGGCTGGCGGCAGAGGCGAGGACGCCACCACCGACGGTGAGGCCGAGGAGCGACGCGACGACAGCGCGGCGCGAGTTACGGGAAAGCTTGCGGGACATGGGAGGGGTCCTTGATGTAGGGAGGGAGTGCTGCGATTGCGGCGACATCTCCTTCGACATTCAACTTTGTCGGACCTGAGGGATTCGGCCGCGTTTGAGCACAACGACCCAGCACGTCAGGCGAAGAAACCCATTCTGAGCAGGGAGTTCTAGGCCGAGTGACCTACCTGCTCGCTACAATGAATCGAGACGTAGTAAGTCCTCATACGTTTCCCGACGCACAACCACCCGTGCTTTTCCGTCGCTGACGAACACCACGGCTGGTCTCGGCAGCTTGTTGTAGTTCGAGGCCATCGTGTGCCCGTAGGCCCCCGTAACGGGAGTGCAGAGAATGTCACCGAGGGTGAGATCGTGGGGGACCCAGGCCTCGGGAATGAGCACGTCGCCCGACTCGCAGTGCTTACCAACGAGACGAATCGCCATGTCGCGATTGGCCAGGCCGTGACGGGGTAGAAACGCCTCGTAGCCGGCTCCGTAGAGCGCCGGACGGGGGTTGTCGCTCATGCCCCCGTCGACCGAAACGTACGTCCGGATACCCGGGAGCTCCTTGATAGTGCCCACTCGGTAGAGCGTGACGCCGGCCGCCGCCACGATGGAACGGCCGGGCTCGCCCGAGATCCGTACCGCCGACGAAACACCGGCGTCGTGGGCGGCCCGCTTCACCGCATGACCCCAATCGCTGATCGAGGGTGTCTCTTCGTCGTTCAGATAGGCGACCCCGAGTCCGCCACCGATCACCAGTTCCGGTAGACCGAGCGGGTTGAAGAAGGCGGCCAGGACCTGCACGACCTTCTCGAACGAAGCAATGTCGAAGACCTGCGAGCCGACGTGGGCATGCACGCCGACCAGCTCCACGCCGCTGCCCTCGGACCGACACCGGGCCACCGCATCGGCCGCCGCGCCCGACGCGATCGAGAACCCGAACTTCACGTCTTCATGGCCGGTGGCGATGTACTCGTGAGTGTGCGCCTGCACTCCGGGGGTGAGACGAAGTAGCACTTTGGGACGCGGGTGACCGAAGCCGGCGAGGCGGCTCAGACGCTCCAGTTCGTCGAACGAATCGACCACGATGCGACCGATGCCACGTTCGAGCGCGTAGGTCAGCTCGGCGGTCGACTTGTTGTTGCCATGGAGCACGAGCCGATCAGCCGGCACGCCTGCTCGAAGGGCGACGAACGCCTCGCCGGCCGACGCCACGTCGAGGTGCATCCCTTCGTCGAAGGCCAGCTTGGCCATGGCCGCGCAAAGGAACGCCTTGGTCGCATACGCAACACCATGACCGAAGGCCCACACCGCATCTTGGCAGCGCCGGCGCAGGTGGTACTCGTCGTAGACGAACAGTGGCGTGCCGAACTCCTCCGCCAGCCCGACGAGGTCGCGACCGCCGACCATGGTCGAACCGTCGTCGCCGAACGACGCGGTGAGTGGGAGGAGATGGTGTGAAATCGGGCCGGGCATGGTCCGTCGATCCTATGGGGCTGGCCTTTTGTTCCTATTCCGTTGGGAGGTCGTCCATCTTTTCTGGGGCGCTGACGCCGAGGAGATCCAGGCCTATGGCTAGGCCTATGCGGGCTGACTCGACCAGCCAGAGGCGGGCTTGGCGGAGGGCGTCGTCGATGTC
>JAYSTV010000295.1:0-7890 GCA_043719425.1 Acidimicrobiia bacterium
GAACGATCAGGTTATTGAGCTTACGGAAGGGCGACGATGGTGACGGTCCCGGTGGTGCCGTTCACCTCAACGGTGGCGCCGTTTGGGATGCGCTTCGTCGCATCAGTGACCGAGACGACACACGGGATACCGAGCTCTCGCGACACGATCACGGCATGTGACACTTGCGCACCCACGTCGACCACGACGGCACCGGCAGCAACGAAAAGCGGGGTCCACGCCGGGTCGGTGAACGGTGCGACGAGCACGTCGCCCGGTTCCAAAGCGAACGGATCGCTCGGGTCGAGGACCACGCGGGCCACTCCAGTCCAGGTCCCGGGGCAGCCCGGCACACCGGTCAGTGCTTCTCCGGTCGTGACCGCAGCAGCGGTCGATGCGGCATCTTTGCGGCGCCACGTTGACAACGGCGGCACGGTGCCGTTGACGAAGAACGGCGGCTCCAATTCGTTGAGTTCGCGCTGCTCGGCCAGCCGCTGGGCGATGACGGAGGAGAAGGCGGAGGGACCCGCAATAAAGGCATCGAGTTCGTCGTCGGTCAGCATCGTCACGTGGAAGGGGTCTTCGCAAACGCCGGCGTCACATGCGCGCATACCAATCTCATGAATCGCCATACGAACTTCGTGCAACACCTTGATGATGTTCGTCTTCGCCCGCTCCCGCCCGGTGAGGTATGCCTTCGCCGACGCCTCGCCCATCTTGAACTGGGCAAGTCCGGCCTCGTCACCACTGAGCAAGGCGTGCATCTCCGAGCTGACCGCTTCGCGATCGGCAATGCGGATCTCATGTCGGCTTTGTGGGCTGTCACTGTCGGGGGCGAGACGCATGCGGTCGACGGCGGTGTAGACCAACGATGGCTTCGTTTCCCACGTGGCCGACTGGATGTCCCACTCGTTCGGTCCGCGTGAACCAAAGCGAAACAAGAACTCATCGATGGCCGCGCTGAACGCGAACGCGTCGGCCGATTCATCAGCGCGCAGACGATTGTCGAGATCCGACGCTTCGTTCACGCCGGCGTCGAACAAACCGGTCAACGCGACCGACTCCCGCACGATGCGCGACAGCTCCCACATCGCCCACGATGGCGCCGCAGAGTCAACATCACCGAGGCCGGCGAGCAGACGCATCGGCTTGGTCGGGTCGCCGGTGATGATCGACGCCATCTGAATGACACCGGCACCAACCGAACCGCCGGCGGTCACGGTGAGGTGGCGTTCGAAGAGGCGCCGAAGCTCCGGTTGGAATGATCGTGCCCGAGCGACAAGCTCGGAATCGGAAAGTTCAAACAGCTCAGGACGGTTCTCTCGGGCCGCTTCGGCCAGCTCACGATCGTCACGCAACTCGGGAAGATCGTCGGCCGTGAGGGCCTGCATCATGAAACCGCCGAGCTTCTCCGTGAGGTCCGGACGCTCGTCGTCGGGATGGGGAACATACGGCGGCACATCGGGCTGCGCGCCGAAGTACACGAAGTCGATCATCTCGGCCGAGAGGCCCGGCGCCCGCACGCCGAAGATCCGAGCCATCGAGGCGTTGATGTAGAAGTACCCACCGAAAACGCCGACGCATCCTGGGTTGTCGTCGGGAACTTCGGAGGGATCAAGCGTCCCGGTGTTCACCTGCGAGTCCCGCCAACCAAGCACCGTGCCGGGGGCCCACGTGAGTGACCAGGCGAGTGGCGAGACGGGATCGGGTAGGACCTCGCCCGCGTTGGCCCGCGTGTACACGGGGAAGCGTTGGCTCGGTTCGGTATCAGTGATCCATCGGTCCATGGGAAGGCGTCCTTTCGCGGGGGCGGCCGACGATAACCCGACGGAGGCGTCAAGCCCGAGCCGGGTCGGCCTCCCTAGGAAACCGCGAACGATGCGGTGACCGGCGTTGCTCTCGTGCCGTTCGCCAGGATCTCCGTCACCGAGACGGTGAAGGTCCCTCGCGCCCACCACGACGTGGTGACTGACGCGTTCCCCGCAGAGTCGGCCTGCGCCCATCCGAGCGTGGCGTCAGCGATCTTCACTTCGGCGTAGTTCGACGGTTGCAGGCCGGAGATCTTGACCGTGAACATCGTTCCGTAGGACACGTTCGCGGGCACCGACGCAACGACCGACGAAGGGTTCGGCGGCGTGGTGGTGGTCACGGTCGGAATCGTCGTTGTTGGCCCGACGATCGTCGTGGATGTGACCGAACCTCGCGGCACAACGTCAACGCTGGCCTTGACGAAGAAGATCGAATCGCCGACCCGCGCCGTGACTTCGGTCGGGCCGGTGGTCCACAACGCAGTCCGCAGCGTGGCGACACCCGAGCCGTCGGCAACGACCCACCCGAGGGTCGATGTTCCGGAGCGGAATGACACGTAGGTGCCCGGAGCAACGCCCGACCAAATCAGGCTGATCGGTTCACCGAGCACGGCCGACGCCGGGGCCACGAGTGGCTTCGCCCCGACGGTGGCGATCACGACCGCTTCGGCGGTGGCTCCACGAGCAGTGAACCGATACCTCGTGAAGAAGTCCGGCGGTCGCTTGTTCGGCGGCAGCGTCGACGGGTTCCAGTACACGGGGCCAGCTACTGAGCAGACCGCGTTGACGCACGTGCCACCTTCGATCGAGACGTTCGTCAACTCGCTCGCTGCGAGGCCGTACTTGGCGGCGAGGTCGACGGAGAATCGGGTTCCCGATTCGAGAAAGAAGGGACTCGGCGAAGTTGACCACCACAACAAGGTGACCGGCGCATACTGGCCACGAGCGTCACTCACCACGATGGTGTTCAGCGAATCAGCCGTGGTCAGGCACGAGTAGCCGGGGTAGTTCGGGTTCGTGCTCTTGCCAATGTTGACGGTGCACGTAACGACAAAGTCATCGATGGTGCGATTCGGGGCCGAAGGATTGACGAGGTATTGGTACGAAGGGTTCGAAAACGGCAGCGGTGCTCCGGTGATCTGGTTGCCGGCGACGTACTGAGCGGCGACGGTGATCTTTCCGGTCGGCGGCGCCGTGGTCGTGGTCGCCGGAATCGTGGTGCTGGGGGTCGTACCCCGAACGATCGTGCCGCGGATTTCCTGCTCGAAAGAGACTCCGGCCGACCGCCAGCTACCTGTCTTGGCAAAGGGCAACGGCTGCGCCCCTGGATCGGGGGCAACGTCGACGCTCGTGCAAACAGAACCCGAACACGTGAACGTGGCGTCCCCAACCGTGAGGGTTCCCGGATCAATCGGAAGACCGGCCGATCCGAAAGTCAGCGACAAGCGTTGGCCGGCGTTCCAGAGAACCCCCGACGGGATAGGTGTGCTGGCGCCCCACGTAAGGGTTTGGGTCGCGTAGACGCCGAGGCGGTCGGAGATCGTGATGATTCGCACGCCGTCGGGTCCAGTGCAAACGTCGGTCAGACCGTTCCCAAGGAGGGAGATCTTAACGGTCGGTCCGCCGTCGCAAAGGGTCTCGAAATCGGCCGCAGTGCGGTCGGGAGCGAATCCCCGCGCCAGGAACCATCGGCCAACCGGCTCCTGCGTACGAAATCCCGTGGCCGGTGCCACGAACTGGCCGGTCGTTAGGAAACCCGGCTTCGGACCGACGGTCGTGGTGGTCGTTGAGACCGGGATGGTCGTCGGCGCTGATGTCGTCGTGGTGACCACGGTGGTCGGGGTGTCGATGCCAACGATCACGTTGGCGGTGGAAGCCGGTCCAGTGCCTTCGATTCGAGCCTCGACGGTGATCGTGCCCGGTGACCACCAGCTGATGGTGACCGTGGCCACGCCAGTTGCGTTCGCCACTGCCCAGCCGAGCGTTTGCGCGCCGACCGTGACGGCAACATTGCGTCCCGCAGGCGCGCCCGAGACCCGCACGGTGAAGCTCTGACCAACACCGACCTGGCTTGGGGCGCTCACGACCAACGTGGTCGCGGGGGCGGCCGCTTGGCTCACGGCGGACGCAATGAGCGATCCGCCGAGGGGAAGAATCGAACACAGCGCGATCACCGCCGACCGCCGAAATCGGATCGTGGTGGTGGGCAACCTGTTCATGCGAACTCCCTGGCCTGGTCGTAGTGAGTGCTCCCGCAGCACTGAACGTGGCGTCACTCTACGTGTCGGCGGTTCAGCCATCAACCGCTCTGGGCGGGTGGGCTGAAACCACCGGCTGGGAACGCCGGCTGGCCCGTAGATGCGTGACCGGGACTACGGTGCTCCTATGGATCACCACCCCGCTGCGGCGACCCTCGGACAGCTCAAAGCATCCGGTTGGTCGTCGATCCCCGTCAAAGAAGAGCTCCGGCGCAACGCCATTGCTCGCATCGCTGCGGGACAGTCGTTGTTCCCGGGAATGCTCGGCTACGACGAGACCGTTCTGCCGCAGTTGGAGAACGCCATTCTGGCCGGACACGACGTGATCTTCCTCGGCGAGCGTGGCCAGGGAAAGACCCGCATGATCCGGTCCATGGTCGGGCTGCTCGACGAGTGGATGCCGATCGTGCAGGGCTCCGAAGTACTCGACGATCCGTATCACCCCATTAGTAAGCACGCGAAGGATCTGATCGCTGACCACGGCGACGACACGGAGGTCTCGTGGGTGCACCGCAGCAGTCGGTTCGGCGAAAAGTTGGCGACCCCCGACACATCGATCGCCGACCTCATCGGCGAGGTCGATCCGATCAAGGTGGCCGAGGGCCGCTATCTGGCCGACGAGCTCACGCTGCACTACGGCCTCGTGCCCCGGACCAACCGCGGCATCTTCGCCATCAACGAACTTCCCGATCTCTCCGAGCGCATTCAGGTCGGTCTGCTCAACGTGTTGGAAGAGCGCGACGTGCAGATCCGCGGGTACAAGATTTCGCTGCCGCTCGATCTCGTGCTGGTCGCCTCGGCCAACCCCGAGGACTACACCAACCGCGGTCGCATCATCACTCCGCTGAAGGACCGGTTCGGCGCGCAGATCCGCACGCACTATCCGCTCGACACATCCGTCGAACTCGAAGTGGTCAAGCAGGAGGCGATGCCGCCGGCTCCCGTCGAAGGCATCACGGTGATGGTCCCGGAGTTCATGTCGGAGATCGTCGCCACGTTCAGTCAGCTGGCTCGCCAGAGCGGCAGCGTGAACCAGCGCTCCGGCGTGTCGGTGCGCCTGACCGTGGCGAACCACGAAACGCTCGTGGCGGCCGCCCTCCGTCGAGCGTTGCGGGCCAAGGAGTCCGATGCCGTGCCGCGAATAAGCGACCTCGAAAGCCTCATGGCCTCCACGCAGGGCAAGGTCGAAATCGAGTCGCTCGATGAGCGCGAAGGTTCCGTCGTCGAGAAGCTGTTCAAGGCCGCCACGCTCACGGTGTTCAAAGAGCGTTGTCGTATGGAGACGCTGCGTGATTCGATCGCGGCGTTCGATGCCGGTCTCGTGATCCACGCCGGCGACGATCAGACTTCGAAGGACTACGCATCGGCGCTGAACTCGGCCGCCGCCGAGCCGGTTCGTGAGGCCGTGACGGCGCTCGTTGGGGTCACCAAATCCGGTCCGTTGCAGGCGTCGGCCCTGGAGTTCATCCTCGAAGGACTCCACCTATCGAAGCGGTTGAACAAAGATGCCGCCGGCTCGAAAGCAACGTACCGCGGGCGCTAAGCGCACGTAACACTTCCGTTCGAACGAACAGGACCCCTCATCATGGCTCGTCGACTCACCTACTCCCGTTGGGACGGGACCCAAGTTGGGTTCGACCTCGATGCCGACGAGGTCATGGCCCAGCTCAACGATGACCTCCTCTACCACGGCGACATCAACGCGGCTCTCCGCAAGATGCTGCAGCAGGGTTTCGACGATCGCAACGGCGACCGGGTCCAGGGACTGCGCGAGATGCTGGAGAAGCTGCGCGAGCGACGCGAGCAGACCCTTGATCGCTACGACCTTGGTGGTGTCTACGACGAGATCAATGAGGCCCTCGAACAGGTGGTGGAGCAAGAGCGTCGGGCCATCGAGGACATCGTCGACAAGGCCCGTCAGTCGGGCGATCAGCGTCGCCAGGAAACGGCCGAGGCGATGTCGTCAGACAAGAACCTGTCGCTCGACTTCCTTCCGCCGGACCTTGCCGGTCGCGTGCAACAGCTGCAGAACTATGACTTCGTTTCTGAAGAAGCGCGTCAGCAGTTTGAGCAGCTCATGGAGCAGCTCAAGAACCAGTTGATGGAGCAGCAACTCAGCAAGATGCAGAAGAGCATCAACGAGATGACGCCCGAAGACATGGCCCGCATGAAGGACATGTACTCCGAGCTCAACAAGATGCTCGAAGCCAAGAACGCCGGCGAGAACACCGACCAGATGTTTTCCGAGTTCATGGACAAGTTCGGCGACTTCTTCCCGGACAATCCGCAAACGCTCGACGAGCTGCTGGAGCAGATGGCCCAGCAGATGGCCAACGCCCAGCGCATGTTGAACTCGATGACGCCCGAGCAGCGAGCCCAGCTCAAGGCGCTCAGCGATCAGCTCCTCGAAGACATGGACCTGCGTTGGCAGATTGATCAGCTCGGGCAGAACCTGCAACAGGCGTTCCCGCAGATGGGTTGGGGTCAGGGCTACGGATTCTCTGGCGACGAAGGCGTCGGTATGGGCGACGCCATGGGCCTCATGGATGAGCTCGGCAACATCGACGCGCTCGAGAACCTGCTGCGCAACGCATCGCAGCCCGGGGCACTGGCCGACGTGGACATCAAGGCGGCGCGTGACTTGCTCGGAGACGATGCCGCTCGTTCGTTGGACCGGCTCGCCGAGCTGACCAAGATGCTGTCCGACGCCGGTCTCGTGGAGAACAAAGAGGGTCGCCTCGAGCTGACCCCCAAGGGCATTCGCCGGGTTGGCGCCAACGCCCTTGGCGAGCTGTTCTCCAAGATGGCGCGAGACAAGCTCGGCCGTCATGAGGTGCGACGCACCGGAGTGGGTCAGGAGCGGACATACGAGACGAAGCAGTACGAGTTCGGTGATCCGTTCAACCTGTCGATCGAAAAGACGGTGCGCAATGCCATTCGTCGCTCAGGCGGCGGGACCCCGGTGCGGCTCACCCCCGACGACTTCGAGATCGAGCAGTCAGAGACCCTCGTGCGTTCGTCGACGGTCTTGATGCTCGACCTGTCGTTGTCGATGCCGATGCGCGACAACTTCCTGTCGGCCAAGAAGGTAGCAATGGCGCTCTATTCGCTCATTTCCTCGCAGTTCCCGAGCGATTATTTGGGCATTGTTGGATTTTCCGAAACGGCATACGAAATTAAGCCGGAGAAGTTGCCCGAGGTTTCGTGGGATTTCGTCTACGGCACGAACATGCAGCACGCATTCGCCATTAGTCGCCGATTGCTCGCTCGACAGAGCGGAACCAAGCAGATCATCATGGTCACCGACGGCGAGCCCACGGCCCACATCCTGCCGAACGGCGAGCCGTTCTTCTCGTATCCGCCGGTGCGCGAGACCATCGAAGCTACGCTCACCGAAGTGATGCGCTGCACGCGTGAGCGCATCACCATCAACACGTTCATGCTCGACGCTACGGGCTACCTCAAAGCCTTTGTCGAACGCATCACCGAGATGAACAAGGGCCGAGCGTTCTTCACGACGCCCGAAACGCTCGGTGACTATGTGCTTGTGGACTTCATCGATCAGAAGCGCTCGATGAGCAAGAAGGCTGGTCGTCGGTAGTTGGCTGGGTTACCCGACGGGCCGGTGTTGTTGTTCGACGGCGAGTGCAATCTCTGTAGCGGGTTCGTGCAGTTCGTGCTCAAGCACGAAAAGTCTGCGCGCATATGGTTCGCTTCGCTGCAGTCGGAGGCTGGGCGCGCTCTTGCAAGTGCGCATGGGGTTGACACTGCGGCCGTGGACACGCTCGTGTTCATCGACGGTGGACGCGCGCACGTTCGCTCCGATGGCGCGTTGCGCCTGACCC
>JAYSTV010000296.1:0-7879 GCA_043719425.1 Acidimicrobiia bacterium
AGCACTTCGCCGTGGGCTTTCGGGCCCATCAGATAAATGGCGGGGTACTTCATGGTAAGCCGCGACCCGATGTTGCCGTCGATCCAGCTGACCCGCGCCTCGGCCTCGGCGCGAGCTCGTTTGGTGACCAGATTAAACACGTTGTTCGACCAGTTCTGAATGGTCGAATAGGTGATATGGGCGCCTTCGAGAGCGATCAATTCAACCACGGCTGAGTGCAGTGAGTCCGACGTGTACACCGGGGCCGAGCAGCCTTCGATGTAGTGCACCTTCGAACCCTTGTCGGCAATGATAAGTGTACGTTCGAACTGCCCCATGTTTTCTTTGTTGATTCGGAAGTAGGCCTGCAGCGGCATTTCCACGGTGGTGTTCTCGGGCACGTAGATGAACGACCCACCAGACCAGACGGCGCTGTTAAGCGCGCTGAATTTGTTGTCGGCGGTGGGGATCACCGTGGAGAAGTACCGCCTGACCAAGTCGGGATACTCCCGCAGTGCCGTATCCATATCGCAGAAAATGACGCCCTGCGCTTCGAGATCTTCACGATTGCGATGGAACACAACTTCGGACTCATATTGTGCCGTCACCCCGGCGAGGTACTTCTGCTCGGCCTCCGGGATACCCAGTTTTTCGTAGGTCTTACGGACGGCTTCCGGGAGCGCGTCCCAGGAATCGACCTGACCCTCCATCGGCTTCACGTAGTAGTAGATGTCGTCGAAGAAGATCTCCGACATGTCGCCACCCCACTTGGGCATGGCCTTGCGATGGAACACATCGAGGGCCCGCAACCGGAACTTACGCATCCAGTCGGGCTCGCCCTTCATCCACGACATTTCCTCGACGATGTCTCGGGTGAGACCGCGCTTGGGGGTAAAGACGTAGCTGTCGACGTCGTCGGCCCAGCCCAGCTTGTACTTGCCAAGATCGAGATCAGAGACGGTGGTGCTCATCGGGACTCCTTCGTGGACATGCCGGAGGCAATTTCCACTACCGCCATAGTAACAATTGCCGTCGCCTACCCACCGACCCCCGTAGCTCGGCAATTCTGGGCCGCTCCAGAATGATCGAGCCGCCTCGTCGACCACAGTGTGCGTTCGTTTGTCACGGTCTGTACACTCTGCGTATTCATTTGTGAGGATGCGTTCAGGCAGTGGGGCAGGCATGGGGATCGAAGCAGACGACACCGCACCCGGCCAACCGGCACACGACGAACCGGGTCGGGTCGCGATGTTGCGAAGCCCGCTCCCGCCCTATGCCCACCGCCGCCTTCGCTCGGACCCCACCACTGCCGAGGACACCGCACGCCTTCGTGCCGATGGCGATCAGTCCACGCCTACCGAATCGCATCCCGAGCTGAGCCCCGTTCTCGATGCGGATGGCCCCTTGGACCGGCCCCAACGGCTGCAACCTGACCTCGACCGGGTGACCTCGCCGACGCCTCGCCGAAGGCGCTTGAGCCGTCTGCTCCTGCCACTATGCGCCGTTGTCGGGGCCGGGGCCATCTTCGGCGGCGCCATCTTCGTTCGCCGCGAGGCACCGGAGTTGCCGTCAATTTCAGCATCGGTCCCGCCCACCCCGACTACGCCAGCCACCTCTTCCATCCCACCGCTCGCTTCCTTGGCGCAGCTCCCGGCCACCGTGCGGCTCCTGGCCGGCGGACCCGATGACCTCGGCAATGGTGGCGATGCCGGTCGCGCCCTGTTTCGCCACCCCACCGCCGTCGCTCGGCTGAGTGCCGGCCTGGTGGTGGCCGACGCCGGCGCCCTTCGTCTCGTTCGCAGCGACGGCGGTATCGAAGCAGCGATCATCGATGGGCTCCCCGCCGGGTACCGCATCGATGCTCTCGCCGTTCTCCCCGGCGAGCGTCTACTGGCCGCCGACGCAACCACGGCGAGGTTCCTCGTCATCAATGGTGTTGGGACCGGCAAAGTTCGGGCCGTAGAAACGCCTACCCCCGGCGTCGTTGCCCCGGTTGATCTGTCGGCCGACGGAAGCGGCGGTGTTCTCATCGCCGATGCCGGATCGGGCTCGATTTGGCGATGGACCGCCGACCAACCGCCGGCCCTCGTCACCGGGGAGCTCCTGGCGCCCACCAGCGTGTCGCCGCTCCCCGAGGGCGGGGCCATTGTCGCCGATCGCGGCACCGGGCTCGTGGTTCGGGTGACCAGCCGTGGTGGGTTGACACCCATCGCCGCCGACGCCTTGGTGGCGTCGTCCGCGCCCGGCACCATAACTGTCGTCCGGGCCAGTCCTCTTGCCGCCCGGCCCCGTGGTGCCGACGCCGTCGAGGTACTCCTGGCCGATGGATCGATCACCCGCGTCCCCCTCGTGCCCCGCGGTGGTCGTGGCTCGCTCGTCACCGAATACCTGAGCGGCGCCACGAGTCTCACTCCCGACGGCGATGCGCTCCTCGTCATCGAATCCGGCGAACGGCGCATCGTTCGGGTGACCTCCGATGCCACCGGTCGCGGTTCGTTGTCGACCCTCATGGGGGGCAACGCGTGGCCGCGTTTCAGCCCTGACGTGCTCACCACCCGCGACGTTGTCCTTATTGATCCGACCGGGTTCGCCCTGTCGGCCAACGGCAGCGTGGTCGTCGCCGACCGGGGCGCCAATGTGGTCTGGCGGTTGAATACCGACGGCTCGGCCGACCGTCTTGCCGGCACCCGGGCGTGGGGCAACTCGGGCGACAACGCGAACGCCAACGAGTCGGCAGTTGCTTCGCCTACCGACGTAGCCGTGTCGGCCGACGGCACCGTGTTCTTCACCGAACCCGGCCTCGCCCGAATCCGCTCCATCCGCCCCGACGGTTCCCTCGGTACCGCTCTCGCCGCCAAAATCGACCGTCCCGATCAGGCCCTGTTTTCGCCAGGGCCGCTGGTCGATTCGGGCGCCGGCAACCTCATCGTCGGCGACCGGTTCGTGGGTGGTCTCTGGCGAGTAGCGAAAGACGGTGTGGCCCCGATTCGCGGCGCCAACCCGGGCACCCGGTTCGTGGCCATCAGCGAGGAGAACGGGAACACCGTCGGCATGGATCCATTCGGCAGTGCGGTCTCGATAACTCAGGGCGAAGTTCGCTCTGCCAACCGGATGCTGGTCAAACCCGGCTCGACCGTCAGAGGAATCGCAGGCGCAAAAGACCGGATCCTTGTGGCCACCATCCCCGACCCGGGCGTGACCGGCGAGTCGTTCGACGGACGCCCCGTCGCCGGGTGGTCGGGCACCGACAACGATCGCAACGATGTCGTCGCCATCGCCGCCAGCGACCTATCGGTGTACGTGCTCACCACCGGGCGACAGGCATCACTGGCCAAAGTCACCAACGGACAGATGGAAGCGCTCACGTCGACGGCCATCGGCGCCGAAAGCGGGCGGGCAAACGAGACCCCGCTCGGAGGTCCGGTCTCCCTCGATGCGCCACGCGACGGGTCCGTCCTCATCACCGATCGCGGTGGGGCCCGGGTCCGGTCCCTACGCGCCGGCGTGATCACCACGGTGGCGGGAAACGGCCGCCGCGACCTTCCCCTCGATCCCCTGGCGAACGCCACCCAGCGCACTCTGGGTGCCCTCCGCGACGCCCAGGAAAACCGGAACGGATCGATCACCGTGGTCGACGACGGTCGCATCGTCGAAGTCGACGGATCGGGTTTGCTTCGCGACATTGATCTCCAAGACAGCACCGGTCAAGGCATCGGCGCACGCGCGGTGGCCGAAGACATAGACGGAGCACTCCTGGTCGTGGCCGACGACGGTCGACTGCTGCGGGTCGAGAAGTTCGTCGTGTCGGTGCTCGCCGTGGCCCCGACGCTCGCCCGGGTGCGAATCACGTCGAACGGCACCGTCCTCGGCGTCACGAACAGCGGCCGACTGGTCGAACTTCGCGGCCACAAGCTCGTCGAGGTCGACACCCCCCGCGATCTCGCCATTGTGTCGGTCGACGAACGCGGTGGACGACTCGTGGCCCTCGGTCGCAACGGCGAGATTGTGGTTCGCCGAGCTGGCGGCTGGTTTCGCCTGAGCCCGACGACGTCGTTGGTCGCCGATCGCCGGGCCAATCGCCCGGCGACGCCCAATCCGACCGACGTAGCCATCCTCGCCGACGGAGCAATCATCGTCGCCGACGCTGGCCGTGACGCAGTACTGGTGTATCGCGCCACTGGTTCCAGCGCCGCCGAGAGCGGCGCGGCCTAGGCGCACACCGCTTCAGCCGATGCGACGGAGGTTGGCGCGGAAGTTCCGTCCGTTCTCCACGTAGGCCGCCGACGACATGGCGATGAGTTCGGCCGACGCCGCGTTCTCGCGAATTTTGGCCGGTACGCCGAGCGCCATGGCGCCGCTCGGCACTTCCATATCGTTGGTGACCACGGCGTTGGAGCCGACGAGTGCGCCGGTGCGCACGATGGCCCGGTGGAGCACGACCGATGCGTTGCCCACCAGCGAGCCTGACTCGATGGTGCATCCTTCGAGATGGACCTGGTGGCCAATCACGCAGTCGTCGCCCACGATGGTTGGGAACATCGGTGTGGTGTGCAGAACCGAACCGTCTTGGATCGACGTCCGAGCCCCAATGCGAATGAACCCGTGATCGCCCCGCAGCACGGCGCACGGCCAGATGCTGGAGTCGGCACCGATCGTAACGTTGCCGATCACTACCGCGTCGGGATGGACAAAAGCGGTGGGGTCGATGCTGGGTTCGAGATCCCCGAGGGCGTAGATAGGCACCCACCGGTTGTAGCCGAGTCTGGGCAACGCCGTGCAACCGAACGCCGCCCTAGCCTCGAAGGTCTCATGTCGCTGAATCTGCCACTGTTGACCGCGCCGCTGGCTGAGCGCCGAACCGAAACGTCGGTGCTGCACGGAATCACCCGGACCGATCCATACGCATGGCTGCGACACAAGGACGATCCTGCCGTTCTCGCCCACCTCGAAGCCGAGAACGCGTTCACCGCAGCCACGCTCGCTCCACTTGAGACCTTTCGCGAGACGCTCTTCAACGAGATGAAGTCCCGCATTCAGGAGACCGATCTCTCGCTGCCCACGAGAAAAGGTATGTGGGCGTACTACACCCGAACGGAGGAGGGAAAGAGTTATCCGCTCCACTGTCGACGGCCGGCGGCAAGCGTTGAAGCGGACCCCGACGATACGACCGACGAGCAGGTCCTGCTCGATCAAAACGTGCTCGCCGCGGGCCATGACTACTTCGCCGTGGGCACGTTCGAGCTGACCGTCGATCATCGACTGCTCGCCTATGCGGTCGACGTCGACGGAGATGAGATCTACGAACTCCGAGTTCGCGATCTGGCAACGGGCGTCGATCTTCCCGACGTGATCGCCGAAACCGCGGCGGGCGTGGCGTGGGCGGCTGACGGGGCTTCGTTGTTCTACCTCGTACCCGACGACGCCATGCGGCCCCATGAGGTGTGGCGCCACCGACTGGGGAGCACCGAGCCCGACGAGCTGGTCTTCACCGAACCCGACGAGCGCTTTTACTGCGGCCTTTCGATGAGCGCGACCGATGACTACATCTTCCTCGTCATCGGGAGTCAGGTCACGACCGAGGTGCGATCCGCGAGAGCCGACAACGTCGACGCCGGCTTTTCCGTTGTCCGCGAGCGAACCCAGGACATTGAGTACGCCGTCGATCATCACCGCAGCGAAAACGGAACGGAACGATTCTTCGTCGTGGCCAACGACGGTGCCGAGAACTTCCGGCTGTGTACCGCGTCCGTCGAGGGTGGACCGTGGGTGGCGGCCGCCGACGAATGGCGAACCGATGCCGAGTTGGCGGCGGAGGGCCACGACGTTCGGCGCCGACCGAAGATCGAAGGACTCGAACTGTTTCGTCGACACCTAGTGCTGCACGAGCGCGTCGACGGACTCGAGCGTCTTCGGGTCATCGCCATCGACGACGCTGGATCGCTCGGTAGCAGTCGAATCATTGACCAGCCGGACCCTGTACACAGCGTGTGGCCGCAGGCCAACGCCGACATCGATGCACCGTTCCTGCGTTTCGGGTATTCGTCGCTGGCCACGCCCCCCAGCGTCTACGACTACGACCTGGCGACCGGCGAGCCGACGTTGCGCAAACGCCAGCCGGTCCTCGGGCCGTTCGATCCCGACGACTACGTGAGCGAGCGTCGACTCGTGGCCGCCGACGACGGCACGTTGGTGCCCATGTCGATCGTCCGCCATCGCCGAACACCAATCGACGGAACCGCGCCGGGCCTGCTCTATGGCTACGGCTCCTACGAAATCTCGAGCGATCCGACGTTTTCGACGATGCGTCTCTCACTGCTCGACCGCGGGTTCGTGTTCGCCATTGCCCATGTGCGCGGCGGCGGTGAGCTCGGTCGCCGCTGGTATCTCGACGGAAAGTTCCTGGCCAAGCGCAACACGTTCTCGGACTTCGTCGCCTGCGGCCGGTCGTTGCTTTCCGCGGGCGACGTGGCCACCGGACGACTTGCGTGTTGGGGCGGTAGTGCGGGCGGCCTGCTCGTGGGTGCGGCCACGAATCTCGCACCCGATGTATTTGCCGGCGTCATCGCCGAAGTGCCCTTCGTCGACGTGGTGAACACCATGCTCGACGAAACGTTGCCGCTCACGGCGATCGAGTGGGAGGAGTGGGGCAACCCGAAGGATGCTGAGTACTACGCGTACATGCAATCGTATGCACCGTATGAGAACATACGACCCGTCCCGTACCCGGCCATCCTCGCGACCGGCGGCCTGAACGATCCCCGCGTGGGGTTCTGGGAACCCGCCAAGTGGGTCCAGCGGTTGCGCGAGGTCACCACTGGCGAACGCCCGATCCTGCTCAAGACGGAGATGGGCGCGGGCCACGGCGGACCGTCGGGACGCTACGAAAGCTGGCGTGACCTGGCCTTCGTCATGGCCTTCGCGGCCTGGTCAGTGAACGCCGTCGGCTGACCCTCCACGCCGGCGGATCATCGGTTTGGGCGGCGATCAGCACAACGAAAACCTCCTGGACGTCGTAAAATTCGTCCTCAAGGTCGGGCTCAGCGCTGACGATGGGTTCACAACTCAACTGGACGTTCGATGCTGAACGCAATCCCGCAAAAGGGGTAGGCGATGACCACAACCGAGACGCACACGCTCACCATGCCGATGACAGAGCCGGAGACCATGGCGGCGACCACGGCGGCGAATGCCGCCGGCACCGGCCTTGAACTACGCGATCCCGTCAACGATCCAAACCGTGTCCGCACGGCCACGATTGACCTCTCGGGCGTCGGCGCATCGATTCAGCTCGGCGGCGGGGGCGAGCCGGGCGAAGTCATGCGCTTGGCCCTCGGCCAACGGACCGTCCACGTGGTCAACAGCGAACACCGACTGATGGCGGAACTCGTGAGCGCCGAGGTCACTGCCGTTGCGCTCGGACGCAACACCGATGAATTTGCGGCGTGGCTCGGCGAAACGACAGGTGCCCAGTTCGTCGTCTTGAGCGACGGACCCAACGCCGAAATGCGATCGATGAACGACGTTCGTTCGATGGCCCGCCTCACCCGGCAGCCGGTCGCGGATCGGTCGCTGCGAGAGCTGGCGACGCTGCTCGGCCGTCACCCCGAAGACACGATCAACGACTTTCGTGAGCGAACGGGCTTCCACGATCTCGTCGACCTGGTCGATCTCACCACGCTGTCGGTGAACCTGGCGGCAACCATGTCAGCGAAGCAGTATTCGAGCGAACTCGGCCTGCTCATCGACGCGGTCACCACGGTCCTCATGGTCATGGCCGGACAGGGCGAGGTCTCCGTCATCACGACGTCACTCGAACCCGTTGAACAGCGCTGGATGATGGAAGCCGGATGGCCACTCGCCGAAACGCTCGACAACGATCTCGCCGAGATCATTCGAGGGA